>JAJYSI010000277.1 GCA_021793635.1 Bacteroidota bacterium | reverse complement strand
TCTTAATTACAGCTAACGCACCTAAAGTGTCTTGAATTGTGGGAGGAATTATGCTTTCATTTTTAGGATGCTGAATTTGAATAGTATAATTAATATAATCTCCTACAAGGTATGCCTTTTTGTCAGTTGAAGCATTTGCAGTTACAGTTTGTCCAAATAGATTGTATGAACCTACTAGAAGAATAATTATAAAAAAATATGTTTTTCTTACCATCTTTTTTCACGTAGTCTGAAAAATTGCACAAGAGGTTTAATATAGTTTTGCCCTGTTTGAATTTTAATGCTGTCAACTTTGTTTGTTAGGAAAAGCGTTTTTTGCTGGGCGGTTTTTTTCTCACGCATTTCTTTGAATAAGTATTGAGTCATAGGATTGCTTGTATCAAGCCATCGTTCCTGTCCTGTCTCAGAATCGGTAAACCTAACTACTCCTACCTTTGGAATTTCTTCTTCGCGTTTGTCATTAAGTACTATTCCTATTAAATCATGCCTCTTTCCGACAACCCTAAGGATTTTTTCAAAACCCGAATCCATAAAATCCGAAAGAAGAAAAACTATGCTCCTTTTTTTGATGGCATTGTTCATATATTCTAAAGCACCCTTAAGATTAGTAGATTTTCCTTCGGGTTCAAAGGATAATACTTCACGGATAATTCTTAGAACATGCTTATTTCCTTTTCTCGGCGGAACAAATTTCTCAATTTTATCAGTAAATAAAATTAATCCAACCTTGTCATTATTCTTCAAGGCGGAGAATGCCAGGATGGCGCTTAACTCTGCTGCTACTTCCTGTTTTGTCTTGTCGGCAGAGCCAAAATTTAAAGAGCCGCTTAAATCAACCATCAAGATAACGGTTAGTTCCCGCTCTTCTTCAAACACTTTAATGAATGGATGTCCGAAACGTGCCGTAACATTCCAATCTATATTTCTGATGTCGTCTCCAAATTGATATTCGCGCACTTCGGAGAATTCCATTCCTCTTCCTTTAAATACCGAATGATATTCACCCGAAAAAACTTGATTAACAAGTCCTTTGGTGCGTATTTCGATTTGTCTAACTTGTTTTAATATTTCTTTGGTAAACACAGTTTAAGCACTTTTTAATTTTTGATATTTGTTGTTTCGCTTTTAGCCTTTGAACTTTATTTATGGTACTTCAACTTTATTCAAAATTTCTTGAATAACATTTTCTGAAGTTAATTCTTCAGCTTCCGCTTCGTATGTAACGGCAATCCTATGACGCAAGACATCAAGGCAAATGCCTCTAACGTCTTCAGGAATTACGTAACCTCTCCGCTTAATAAATGCCATAGCCTTAGCGCCAAGCGCTAAATTAATAGTGGCTCTGGGCGATGCTCCGTAGCTTATCAAATCACTTAATTTTTCTAAGCCGAAATCTTTCGGCGAACGGGAAGCAAAAACTATATCCAGGATATATTTTTCAATCTTCTCATCAACATAAATTTCATGAATTAAGTTTCGTGCATTAAGTATATCTGCTGGAGAAATTACCGGTTGTACAAGATTCTCAACACCGTCAACATTTTGCTTCATAATTTTCAATTCTTCTTCGCGAGTTGGATACGATATTTTTATCTTCAACATAAATCTATCTACCTGTGCTTCAGGTAGCGGATAGGTGCCTTCTTGTTCAATAGGGTTTTGCGTCGCAAGCACAAGGAAAGGTTCTTCCAGTTTAAATGTCTGGTCGCCTATAGTTATTTGGCGTTCCTGCATGGCTTCAAGTAAAGCGCTTTGAACTTTTGCGGGAGCGCGGTTTATTTCATCCGCTAAAATAAAGTTTGAAAAGATTGGCCCTTTACGAATGAAAAAATTCCCGTCTTTCTGATTGTATATCATCGTTCCGATTAAATCTGCGGGAAGTAAATCGGGAGTAAATTGTATCCTTTGATATTTTGCTTTCATTGCCGAAGCAAGTGTCTTTATAGCAAGTGTCTTTGCAAGACCGGGTACACCTTCAAGAAGTATATGACCGTTGCCCAACAATCCTACAATTAATCTTTCAACCATTTGTTTTTGTCCGACAATTACCTTGCTGATTTCATTCATCAGCAAATCCACAAAGGCGCTCTCCTGTTTTATTTTCTCATTTAATGCAGCAATATCCAATGTATACCTCTTAAATTTTTTTTAATTGTTTTACTTATTAGAAAAGTAATGAGATTAGACGCATGACAAATTAAAAAGGTTGCGTTTCTTTTGCAAGGCAAAGAATGTTGTTATAGCACTCTAAAAACTGCAAACTTTAGATAAACCGTCTCCGGCATCGCCGGAATTACCGGATGGTCAATTGATGCGCCGTTATAATTTATCAACTGGATCCTCTTCTGAAGCTTCACAGCCGCGTTATTTACTATCTGAATGAATTCTTCTTTTTCAAGATGATGCGAGCAAGATGAAGTAACTAAGATTCCGTTGTTAGAGACAAGTTGAAGCGCCATCCGGTTTAATTTCTCATACCCTTTTTTTGCTGTAGAAAGAGTTTTCTTGCTTTTTGCAAACGCCGGGGGGTCAATCATTACAACGTCAAACTTTTTACCTTCGGGTAGCAATTTTCCCATGTAATCAAAAACATCGCTTACAACAAATTCCGCTTGATTGACAAGATTGTTAAGTTCAAGATTAGATTTTGTGTTTTCAATTTCTGATGCTGATGAATCAACAAAGGTCACGGATGAAGCTCCGGCTTTTGCTGCATGGAGCCCGAATCCTCCTGAATTACAAAAAGCGTCAAGGACAGTTTTTCCGTTAACAAACTTTTCGATGAAGAATCTGTTGTCGTTCTGATCAAAATAGAAACCTGTTTTATGGCTCTTCTGAAAATCAATTTTAAATTTGATAGACCCGTCGTCAATAATTTCACTTGTTGATTCACCTAAAAATATTTCATCGGCTTCGGGTAAGCCTTCAAGCGTCCGGAAGTAGGTTTCATTCTTTGTGAAAATATTTTTTGCGTTAAAATCATTTTGCAGCACTGAAATTACTGCGGCAATATTTTTTTGCATACCTGCTGAATAAATCTGCAAAACAAATGTATCGTTGTATTTGTCAATAATTAGACCGGGCATTAAATCGCTTTCGCTAAATATAAGTCTGAATGAATTCCTTTCCGGATAAAATAATTTTCTTAGCGCAAAAGCGTCTTTAATTTTGATTTCTACAAATTCACGGAAATTGTCAATTTGTGCCTTGTCTAAAAGTCTGACTGCAATCAGCGAATTTTTGTTATAAAAACCTGTACCGATAAAATTATTTCGCGCATCAAAGATTTCTACTAAATCACCATTGTCTGCCGTTCCTTCTAATTTCTCGATTTCATTGCTGAAAATCCATAAATGTCCGGCATTAATTCTTCTCTCTTCATTTTTTCTTAAAAATATTTTAGGTTTCATTTTCTTTCTACCATGTTTTTAGTAACATTTTAAATTCTTAATTTGTGAAATAAAAATACCGAATATAAAATGAAAAGAATAATCCTTCTATTATGCCTGTGTTTTCCATCTTTTTATACTATTGCACAAAATAATCCTGTTAATCAAGATACTTCCCGGTTTGTAAATTATAGTGCAAAAATTTTATGGGTCAAAGATATTGGCGATTCGCTTTCGGCATTAGTTTCGAAACCGGACAATAGGATTTTTGTCGCTACTAAATACGGTAAAATATTTTGTTTCGACTTCAGCGGAAAGCTTATCTGGACGCATGATGTTAAACGAAGTATTTTAGGCAATCCCATAGATAGCGACGGCAACCTGATAATATCAACACTATCCGGCGACTTAATTTCTCTTAATGATTCTACCGGAGAAGTAATCCAATCCATCGGTCTTGATGATTCGCTGACATCCCCGCTAATAGAAATTTCTACTCCTTATAACGGACAGCAGACCGAGGCTGTTTTAGTAGGCTCAGCCAAAGGCGGCGTTTATTGTTATGATATAAATTCATTTGAAATGATTTGGGAAAATCATTCGGCTACCGGGAAAATTATGTCAAAGCCGCTTGCTCTTGATAACAAAATTATTTTTACATCAAACGACGGCTTCCTTTACTGCATTGATTCAAGAAGTGGCATGTTAATATGGAAGTGGACTGATCCTAAAAATAAAAATATTTCTTTGGCTGATTGCGCACCGATCTCCGATGGAAGAAATGTTTTTGTCTGCTCGCCCCACAATTTCCTTTATTCAATCGACCTTATGCTTGGTAGAACTAAATGGTTAAATGATCATTATGATTGTAATTCATCACTGATGATTTCGGATAACAAAAAGTTTTTATTTGTAAAGAGTCTTAAGGATAACTTATATGTTGTTTCATCAATTAACGGGAGGCTATTCAGGAAATTGGATATGGATTTTGGGGAAGATTCAACAAAAAATGCCTTCTTGGAATGGAAAGACAACGTATTATTCAGCGCAGGGAACGGAAAAGTTTATCTTGTCGAAAATGATTTTAATTGGAAGCCTCTTTTCTTTTTGAGCGACGGAGTGGTTCAAAATATTATCCATTTAAAGGACGATACTTTTGTGGCGTCAAGTGTCTCCGGAAGAGTTGTCGAATTTAAGTTGAAATAATGTTTTTTAACCGGTAATTGTTTATTCGTCCAATGAGACCGTGCCATTTTTGTCACACTATTTTTTCTGCAATATTTAGGTAAGATTTATAGGCTTGTTAGAGGCCTGGTAGAAATTATTTATTCCACTATTAACCCTCCCGATCCGAATAGTGACGAGTGACGAGTAACGAGTGGCGAGTAACGAGTGACAAGTGATGAGGGGGGGGCAGAATGACAATTATCAGTGATCAGGATGGGAGGGGAATGACGATTGGGAAAAAATTACTAATTTTATGGCTATCTGATTGGCTTATTATTAACTCATTACGTAGACAATTTCAAATATAATGGAAGTGAATTGCAAAACCTCCGAGGTTTAGGAAAACCTCGGAGGTTTCTCATTATGCAATAATAACCTTTTGCGTAAGGTAACTTATTAATTTAAATTAAACGTTAATTTTTAGTTTTAACGGCTTAAATTCAACAGCGGTCAACTTGACTAATTAAAAACATTTTTTTGGAGTAAAACATGAATTCAAAGGTTCATTTATTTCTGATTGCAATCGTTCTCTGTCTTGCGGTTAATGTATATTCACAAGTCTCAA
>JAJYSI010000276.1 GCA_021793635.1 Bacteroidota bacterium | reverse complement strand
GCATTAAGAGTCAGACTTTTATCTCCGACCTCAAGGTACAAATATTCTTTACCGGCTTTGGTTAGTCTTATTTCACATTTTCTAACAACAAGAAAATGATCGATCTTAGTTCCCTTTTCAATTGCAATTAATTCTTTTTGCTCAGGCATTTTCATCCAAAATGATTTTAACGTGCCTCAACTTATGAAAATAAAATTTAATTGTCATCCCCTCGAGAAAAATCAATTAAAGAAAAGAGTTATTCTTTAACTACTTCAAAAAGACTTTCCTTTGGAAGATGTGCTATTACCGAACGGTTCAACAAATCAATCGACACTGCTATTGTTTTTCCGTTTTCAGTTTCCTGAACAGTTCCGATGATTCCGGTAAACGGACCTTCTTTTATTAGCACTTTAACTCCAGGCACCAGACCTTCATGAATATATAAATCCGTTGTTGAGTTGAGCATTGTTTTTAAGTTGTCAATCTGCCATTGAGGTATCCTGGCTGGTCTGCCGCCGTCAAATATACATCTTACAATTGATTCCTGCTCTAGGGATATTACTCTTTCCCTTTCATCGGCAAAGATAAAAATGTAACCGCGAAGCAAAGGCTCGGTGACTTTCTTTTTTCTGTCGCTCCACTGTTTTAATCTGGTTATTGTCGGCAGATAATAGTTTACACTGCAAGCGCCAATCTGTTCGGCAGCTTTAAATTCGTTCCGCGGTTTGGTGTAGAGCGCAAACCATGCTTTACTCTGCAAGATAGAATTATTATTTCCCTGATTCATATATTCAATATTATTTTCTGAACAATAAAAAATCTAAACTATTTTACCGGCATTCTTCCGACCGAATAATAAATAAAATTATTTGCTTTCATCTTATCAAGGTCATAAAGATTACGCCCATCAAATATTACCGGCTCTTTAAGAAGCGATTTTATTTTCATGAAGTCCGGCGTTCTAAACTCATTCCATTCTGTAACGATGATTAAAGCATCGGCATTTTCAAGTGCCTGGTAAGGATGACCGGTATAATTAATTTTTTCTCCGATTACAGCTTTAGTCGTCTCGGCTGCTTCGGGATCGTAAGCAGAAATATTTGCACCGGCGTTTAATAATTTCTTTATTAATTTTATTGATGGAGCTTCGCGGACATCGTCGGTGTTGGGCTTGAATGCAAGTCCCCACATTGCAAAACTTTTTCCTTTTATGCTTCCGCCGTAATGGCTTGAGATTTTTTGGAAGAATATTTCGACTTGGTTTTCATTTACAGCCATTACAGATTTCAAAATTTTAAAATCATATTTGTTTTCATTTGCAGTATTAACCAGTGCCACTACATCTTTAGGGAAGCATGAACCGCCGTAACCAATTCCGGGGAATAAAAATCTTTTACCTATTCTTGAATCCGAGCCAATGCCTATACGGACTTTATCAACTTCTGCACCGGTAAGCTCGCAAAGATTTGCTATCTCATTCATAAAAGAAATTTTTGCCGCGAGAAAAGAATTTGCGGCATACTTCGTCATTTCCGCTGAGCGCTCATCCATAAAATAAACCGGGTTGCCGGAGCGTACGAAAGGCTCGTAAAGCAAGGTTAAAATCGATTTAGTCTTGTCGCTGCTTGTACCGATAACAACTCTTTCCGGCTTCATAAAATCTTCCACCGCCATACCTTCTCTTAAGAATTCGGGATTTGATGCAACATCGAATTCAAAGTTTGGCGCATGCTTCTTAATTTCTGCCCGCACCTTGTCGCTGGTTCCAACCGGGACGGTGCTTTTATCAATTATAATTTTAAAACCGATACCGGGCTCAACTTTAAATAATTTTCCGAGATCATCAGCTACACTAAGAACGTATTTCAAATCGGCGCTGCCGTTGCCGTCCTGCGGAGTAGGCAGACACAGAAAAATTATTTCGGATTTTCTTACTGCTTCATGTAAATCGGTTGTAAAGGAAAGCCGCTCGTTCTTTACATTTCTATCTACTAAAATTTCGAGTCCGGGTTCATAGATTGGGATGATGCCGTTCTTCAACTTTTCAATTTTTGCTTTGTCAATGTCAACACAGTTTACAAAGTTGCCGGTTTCAGCAAAACAGGTCCCGGTTACTAAGCCTACATATCCGGTCCCCACAACTGCAATATTCAATGTTTACTCCTAATTTTTAATATCAAATATAACACTGTAAAAATAAATTATAAAAAGCGAAGAAGTAAATTCAATTAATGGTAATCGAGAACTGCCTGGATTTTTTCGCTGAAAGTATTATCATCGATGGGTTTTTGTAAGATTGAATCGACTCCAAAGGTTTGGAACTCCCTTTTGATTTCTGCCGTTGCTTCCGGTACAATTGCTATAATCGGGATCCGAGTACCTTTATCTTCCTTCCGGATTGATTCCACAAACTGAACACCGTTCATTAAAGGAAGATCATAATCAGAAATTATAAGCGACGGAAGCTGAGATAAGAAGTGGTTTATTGCATCATAACCGTTGCGGACACCGATTACTTTGTAAACCGGGAAATTTTGTTTTAATATATTTTCAAACTTTTCTTTTTCATCATGGTTATTTTCTACCAGCAAAATAGTATTGGGAGAAGACGGAATGGTAAAATGGAACTCGCTGCCTTTATTTTGTTCGGAGTAAAACCAAATTTCGCCTTCATGCTTTTCAATAATTTCTTTTACTAGCGAAAGACCGAGCCCGGTGCCTTTTTCTCCTTTGGTGCCTTCGGTTGTAAACATTTTTTCTATTCTGAAAAGCTTTACTTTGTTGGAATCGGAAATTCCAAGTCCCTCATCTTTTACTATAAACTCGACAAATTTATCATTGAATGAATCGGCAGAGACTTCTATCGTAGTTCCTTCAAGAGAAAATTTTATAGCATTGCTCAAAAGGTTAGTAACTACCTGAGTCAGCAGTCTCTCATCAGCCTGAACATAGAGAGATTCCTTCACATGAACTTTTATATCAAGCTTTTTTCTTATTGCGTTTCCGGTTAAAGAAGAGATGCAGTTGAAAATAATACTTTGAACATGCAGGCGCTGCGGCTCAATTTTTATTCTTCCAGTCTGAAGACGCGACCAGTCAAGCAGATAATTTACAAGCTGAAGTTGATGCTGCGAAGAATCGTTTATGTAGTTAAGATATTCAAGCCGTTCCTCATGCGTAAGGTTCGGTTCATTGATTAGGATTTCAGAAAAACCGAGTATGCTTGTAAAAGGCGCACGGAGGTCGTGTGAAAGCATCGAGATGAATTTATCTTTTGATGAATTTAGCTGTCTAAAATTTTCAAGTGATTTCATCAAACTGCTCTGCTCGCCGACTAAATCGTTTATGTCGGCAACAATACCGTAAAATTGTTCCGGTCTGCCGGTATTATTTCTTATGGCAGAAATGCTTTCTTTAATCCATACAATGGATTTATCTTTTCTTACAATGCGATAGGTAAGCTTTATAAAGTATGCCGAAGTGTCGTTTGAAAAGTCATTCAATAATTTTTTGATTTTCTGCTGGTCATCTTCAAAAATGATTGAGCTGCCCCTGCCGGGGAAGTGTTTAATCTCCTCAGCAGTATAGCCGGTAATTTTAATGATGTTGTCGGAGTAAAATACAATCTCCTTTTGTTCCTCTTTCTTTGATGACCAAAAGAAACTGTCTTCAATTCCGTATAAAAATTTATTTATCGAACCGTCGTAGTTATTCAATTTAAAAATATTTTAAGTAGCATGCCGAGTAGACCGCAATTAAAAAATTTCCGGCATTTCTGTTTTTGATTACTTCAAATATATTAAATTATTTGATAAGATACTCTGAGTCATACAATTTATTCTCATTGTCCTTATAAAGTGCGTACTGAAACCCTTTTTGAATTGCATACGAGCCCACTTCTCCCTTTTTGTTTATTGCAATAAAGGCTACCTGGAAAGTTTTATAATCTTTTTGTTTCTCTGCTATCCTCTTAACTGCGGCTTTACAGGCTTCTTTTGGAGACTTGCCGTTCCGCATTTCTTCAACTACCAAATTGCTTCCTGCAATTTTAATTACGGATTCACCTAATCCGGTTGAAGTTGCAGCGCCTACTTCATTGTCTACAAACAAGCCGGCACCGATTATTGCAGAGTCAGCAACTCTTCCATGGTATTTAAATGCAATTCCACTTGTAGTACACGTACCGGATAAATTTCCGGAATTATCCAATGCAAGCATACCGATGGTATCATGGTTATATTTTCCAACCGGAACATAATGGTTTGTCTTTAGCCACTCTTGCCAAGCTTTTTTCGATTCTTTTGTAAGTAGATTTACCTTCTTAAATCCGTTTGCAAGTGCAAGTTCCAACGCACCGCTGCCAACTATCATAACGTGCGGAGTTTTTTCCATTACCAATCTTGCTACAGAAACGGGATGCATAATATGCTGAAGAAAGGCTACTGCGCCTGCATTGCCTTTCTCGTCCATTATGCTTGCATCTAAAGTTACATAGCCGTCACGGTCAGGCAAGCCGCCATAACCGACGGTATTAATTTTAGGATCTGCTTCAATTATCTTCACGCCTTTTTCTACGGCATCAAGTGCTCGTCCGCCGCTTGAGAGAGTTTTCCACGCAGCTTCGTTTGCTCTAATTCCAAAATCCCAAGTGGAAATAACAACAGGTTTGTTAATGGATTTTTCGCCGCTAAAAGTTTTTTCAAATGATGATAAGCCTTTGCTTATTTTTCTTCCGGCAGGATGAATTGCAGAGGCAGCGGCAGTTACTGAGGCAAGTGTTTCTACAATGAACTTTCTTCTGGTTGTCATGGTTGCAAATCAAATTTATTTGAAGATAGTATTTATATCTTTAAAATAGGAATTTAATTACAAATATTTCAAAGGATAAACTAAATGAAAAACCAAACTGTGCTTTTCATTTTCGTGTTTGCTTCATTACTGATTTTTACAGCTTCTTCAACTTTTGGTTTTAAAAGAGGAAAAATTATATCCACTAACAAAATTTCAAAATTCCATAACTTCTTTACAGTGCCAATTACTATTTCAAAAGATGGTCATATTTTCATAAATGCAAAGATCAATGGTGTAGAAGGCAGTTTCATACTAGATACGGGTGCGGGAATTAATGTTATCACAAAAAAATTTGCTTTAAAGATGAAAAACATAAAACCGCTTGATGAAACTTTTACCGGCTTTAGAGCAACGGGGGAGAAATTGAATATGAAATTATTCCGCGTAAAACAAATTGAGATA
>JAJYSI010000275.1 GCA_021793635.1 Bacteroidota bacterium | reverse complement strand
AAGAAAGTTACCTTAATAGACCACGATGAAAATGTAATTAATTTAATAAGAAGAAATTATTTACATGGTCTTAAGGTCCTAAATGATAAGAGGTTCAGACTTATTATCAATGATGCGTTTGAGGAATTAAAAAATCAAACCAATCGATTTGATTTAATCATTAATGATTCTGTCGATTTAATAGATCATGGCAGAAAAATAAATACAAATTTGTTAAAAGTTCTAACAAAGGGCTTGAATAAAAATGGAATCTGTAGCGATGTAGTTTACAGGAATATTTTTGAAAAAACCACAACTTTAAAAACAATCGCTGCGTTGAAGAAAAAATATTTTTATAAATTTTCGCTCACTACTGTGCCGGAGTATCCAGGCATATTTCATGTTTTATGTCTTTGGTCTAATTCTAATAAGTATTTAATGAAAAATGATTTAGTAAATGATATTCAAAGAAGTTGGGCAACCAGTAAGAAATTTCCTTGTGTGTTTTATAATCCCTCACATCTAAACTTCTATTGTTATCTGCCAAGTTACTTAAAGACAATACTATCCACTAAAAAATCATAACATGTATCGTTCTTTAAAACTAATTTCCGGAGCGGGACAATTGATATCGTCGTAAAAGACTTGAGTATATTTCCAGGCATTGGAATATTGAAGTTTTTGAATACAATTGTTTAACTCAGTATTATCTGAAAAATAGCCGTACTGCACTAAATATTGTTGATTCTTCTTTTCTGTTACGGCCCATGGTGAGCCCAACAAAGATATAATTTTATCATTTTGTTTTGTGAAAAGATCGATGTCTTTAATTTTTAAATACCACAAATTATCATAATAGCTCGTATCCAGCTCAATTCCACTTCGTAAAGCGATTGTTTGTGCTACATATCCTAACTGACTTGGACATTTAGTCAGCGTAGCCTTTATCATTGCCCGCACCCCATAAAATTGAGGATCAAAGAACAGTGGAACTTTCTTTTTGATTAAATTAGTTGGAGCTATCCCTATAATACCTTCGCCAATAAAACCATATCTTGCATACAAACCAACTAACGTTTCCCCGTTAAAACTACCTACTCGTAAGGCAGCGTCAGAGCCGGCGAAAAATTCCATTGCCTGATATTGATATTTGGAAATCTTGCCTTCAAAGGAATATAATTCATTCCATCTTTGACCATTCTGAAAAGGATCACCGGGAAATAATTGTGCAAAAGGGGAAATGATTCCGTCAAATAACAAATTAGAATTTTCTCCAACTTGTTGTTGCCTTATCCCTCTACACCATAAATCCATGGCGCCTTCATAAATATGCTTTTTATTTATGCTTGTTAAAATCTTTCCAAATGCTATGGAGCCAATAGCACCTAAAAGAGTTTGCGCTGCAGCTTCAAGCATGGGTTTCCATAATAAATCTGAATCAACCATAATAATTAGTTATCCTCAGTTATAAAAAATGTCGAAATTCTGTTTGAAGTATTTGATAAAGTAAAAATTGCAATACCATTTAAAATTTGGAATGTAAAACTATAAACTCTTTACTATCCTCGAAACGCCGCAAAAACAATGAGACCTATTAATCCTACAGCTATAACATTTGACAAAGCTTTTGATTTTGCTTCGCTCTCTACAAACGTTCGCAACCATGCAAGCTGACTTTCAGGATTTTTTGCTATATCCAAATACTTAGTATCCCCGAGAATCTGTGGCAATTGAAGTCCGGGTTGAAGAAGGATCGGAAGTTGTTTCTTCCCCTCTGATTTTGCCAAAAACAACTCTTGATTAACATAAGTGGATTGGTTTGCATTTTGTGTCCAAAGAAGGACAAACAAATCGCATTTTTTAATTTGACTTGATATTTCAGAGCTAAGGCTATTTCCTGCAGGCAAGTCATGCTCTGCCACAAAAACATTAACATCTGAAAATGCCAAATGTTGTTTTAAATATTCAGCCCAACGAAGTTCTGATTGAGCATAGCTTACGAAAATGTTGTACATTATTTTCTCATATATAAGTTTTAGGTAATTTTTCCTAAAAACTTTCTTTTACGTCATATGAATTTTCAAATTTCAAAATTTACAGTCACAAATTGCGAATAATAATTCATATGTACAATAACGAGCTATCTTATTTATGGTAATATAAAAAATCCATGAACCGGAGCCCATGGATTATTTTTCAATTCATCTTAAAATCTCAAGTCTGATACTATTTCAAAACGATTAACTTTTTTGTTTCAACAAATCTCCCCGACTGCAAACGATAAAAATAAATTCCACTTGGGAATTCACTCGCATTGAACGTTATAGAATAATTCCCGGGCAATTTTTCTTCATTCATCAATGTCGCTACTTCTTTCCCAAGAATGTCATACACTTTAACTGAAACAAAGCTCGACCTTGGAACCGAATAATCGATTGTCGTACTCGGATTAAATGGGTTCGGATAATTCTGGCTCAATGAATATGTTGTCGGCATTTTTTTATTTTGATTTTTTATTCCTGTAATGAGCGAGTTCGTTTCCCACATGCCTCCATAGCGAAAAGCCGCAAATACTTTGTTGCTATCAAAACACACCGCATCAGAAGTAGAATACGGCAATGAATTGCTTATCCCATTCCATGAATTTCCTCCGTCGGTAGAACTGGATATGCCGGCATTAAATGATGCGGCATAAATCTCAGATATATTTGTTGGATTGTACGCAACTTCCGATGTATAGAAATCATCAATGTCTTTTGTCCAATTCGAAAAACCATACGGAAGACTAAAGAGCCCTGAATACGTAGTAAAGGAACCTCCAAATCCGCCGGCGTACACCGTACTCGGGTTTGTAGGTATCACCTTCAATGCAAAGATATTCTCGAAATCAATTCCGCTCCCAAAAGAACTCCAAGTAGACCCACCGTCAGTGCTTTGTTTTATGGGGCCGTCATACACGCCTGAGCCCATGAATATGGTATTCGTATTTGAGGGATCAACTGCTACAGAATAACAACCTTCAAGAAATGGACTGTAAGCAAGTACCCAGCTTGCCGCACCATCGGCTGATTTATATGCGCCGCCCTGTGTTGCCACGTACAGCACTGAAGTATTCGTTGGATCGATCGCAATGTCCCAAACCTGAGTATTTGATAATCCGGTATTGAACTGACTCCAGGTTTTTCCTCCGTCAAGAGATTTATAAATACCATTGCCATTGGTTCCAGCATAGACAATATTTGTATTTAAGTTATCGACAGCAAGCGTGTATACATTCTGCAATTGTTTCATCAACGTCCAGGTACTCCCCCAATCCGTTGTTTTGTACACTCCTCCTACTTCTGTTCCGGCGTAAAGTATATTTGCATGCTGGGGATCAGCTACAATTTTCCATATATTCAAATTAGTAAACCCCGAATTAGTTGCAGTCCACGCACTGCCGCTATTCATTGTTTCAAATATGCCATCTCCATCGCAGCCGGCAAATACCGAATTAGCGTTAGAAGGATTGATACACAGTGTATTGATGGTAGTCTGTCCGGCGGGATTAAAATTCAGCGTCCAGCTTGAACCGCCGGTAATCGATTTAAAGAGCCCTCCTTCAGTGCCAGCATATAATACTGAGGAATTGGAAGATGACAGAATAAGCGAATGCACTTTGGTATTCGTGAGACCGTTATTCATCGAATTCCAGTTGCTTCCTTTATCAATCGATTTATAAATACCGCCCAAGGTTCCGATAAATAAATTGTTCGTATTGTTCGGATCAATCACAATTGAAGTAATGTTGCTGTATGCAGAATAGAGTGCAGACCAGGTAAGACCACCGGATTGGCTTTTGTACACTGTCCCGCTTCCTCCAGCATAGAGGATTTGAGAATTCGTCGGATCGATTGCAAGTGAGTATATTTGATTATCATTGAGTCCGACCGTCACGAGCGACCACGAACTTCCCTGGTTCGTTGATTTGTAAATGCCGTCCCCGTTCACGCTCGCATAAAGGATAGAATTATTTTTCGGATCAATGACAATGTCGGTTATTTGTTTGCTTGTGGGGCTGATGTTGTTCCAGTTCCTTCCGTTGTCAGTCGATTGAAACAATCCGCCTGATTCTGTTCCGACGTATACATTACTTGGCGTAATAGGATCAAGGGTAACTGACCAGATGTTGCTGCCAAATGAATAAAGTTTAGACCATTGACTGCCGCCGGTGGTTGATTCATATAAATCACCTCCGCGGGTTCCAGCATACATGATAGTTTGATTCTGCGAATTTATTGCTAAGGATAATACGTATCCTCCGTAGGGCCCGGGCAATTGCTGCCAGGTCTGCGCTTCTATCGTAAGCAAGAAGCATAGTAAAAATAAAATAAGAAGTAGATGAACGTTTTTCATAATAAAATCTCCGTAATAAAAAATCTTCTGATAAGTCAAATTCGTGATAAATAAATTGCGTCACTCGTTTCATTGAGTGACGCTTTTTGTCTCAAGCATTATCTTGCCAGCTAACGCTTACTTTGAACGTAATGGTAATATTATAACGCTCCCGCTATCGCCAGTATGAGAAGCAACGATGCGACAGTGCCGCCGCCATACAACAAGATGCTGGTATTGGTGGCTGCGGTCTCCACCTTTCTATCCCACTCAAGCTTGGCTCTCTGGAATGCTTGCTTTGATGCTTCGGGATAGCTTGCATCCGGTACGATGACGTTTCCACTGTAAGCATCGAACTGGTCTTGCCAATAACTCAGCCAGATACCTTCGTTCGTTTCCGTCTTTGCGGGCTTTGGAACGTACGTAGTTCCCGCATGCTGAGATGCGGCGCATCCTGTCACCAGTATCGCGGCTATAAAGCAAATAACGATGATTGATAGTTTGAAAATACTTTTCATATTTTCTCCTCGTAAAAAGTTGTGAAACAAATAGTGAATTATTAGTTTTAAGCAAAAAGTTTTTTCTTCAGCCTGACATAGCACTACTCCTTCCCCGTACACTATCATATACGCATATAACCATAGAGATCTTGTTTTTGATTGAGCGAGGGATGGTTGTTCCCCTATTTGCAGATAACAGAAATGTGCAATAAAAAAGGACGCAACCATCGTTACATCCTGAGCCGAGGCACTGGCATGCCCATCACAAAGACATAAGAGGTGCGCCCTTACTTAGACGCAATTGTCTTATTCGTTCTCGTGATTTCGTACTTGCCAGTTTCCGACTCAGAACGCCGCTTGTATTTAATTCCTTAACTTAATAGACTTTTAGTAAATATATCTCCTTAAAAACTT
>JAJYSI010000274.1 GCA_021793635.1 Bacteroidota bacterium | reverse complement strand
GATGTACAGTACAATCTTAATTTGCTTCAACCAAACGCAAATGCTAAAGGATTAAGAATGGTTAATGAAGTAGACAAAACTATTGAAGTTCTTGCCGATACAACCGCCTTTAATTCTGTCCTTCAAAATCTAATTTCAAACGCAATAAAGTTTACAAAGACTGGCGGTGAAATAAAAATTACTTCTGAAGTAAACAATGGTTATGCGGAATTGACCGTGGCAGATAACGGTATCGGTATTACAGAGGATATTATACCGGCTTTATTTAGAATTGATTCCCAGCATTCAACATTAGGGACAGAAAAAGAAAGCGGATCCGGGTTGGGATTAATTATTTGTAAAGAATTGGTCGAAATGCAGGGAGGAAAGATTTGGGTTAAGAGTAAAATTAATGAAGGCACGTCCTTTACATTTACTCTTCAAATTTCGTAAGAATTATTTAATATTTTTTGTTACTTCAATGCCAAGCTGTTCCATTCGATATCTTAATTTCGATCTTGAAAGTCCAAGAACTTTAGCGGCTTTAACTTGATTTCCGTTTGTAATTTTAAGAGTTTTTTGTATCAAAGTTTTAAGCACTAAATCTATAGCAACTCCTTTTGCGGGAATCTGGAGAACGAATTTATTCTCTTCTTCCTTTTGTACAGCGTTGGAGCTTAATAAAGAGTTTAAGTGATATTCTTTCAGCTCATCTTCTTCAATTAAAAGAACGGCACGCTCAATTACATTCCTTAATTCACGAACGTTACCTTTCCATGGATAAGATTCCAATAATCTCAAAGCGGAAGCATCAACATCCTTAATTTTCTTGTCGAACTTGTTTGCAAACTCATCAACAAAAGTATAAACAAGCAGCGGGATGTCCTCTTTCCTTTCTCTTAAAGGAGGAATAAAAACTCTTGCAACGTTAAGTCTGTAAAATAAATCCGTTCTGAAATTTCCTTTTTCAACTTCTACTTCAAGATTTCTATTTGTGGCGGCAATAACTTTTACATTAACAGAAATTTCTTTTTCACCGCCCAAGCGGTAAAATTTCTTTTCCTGCAAAACACGCAGAAGTTTTACCTGAAGGTCCAAGGAAAGCTCTCCGATTTCATCGAGCAAAATTGTTCCTTCGTTTGCAAGTTCAAATTTTCCAAGCTTAGTTTTTTGCGCTGCGCCGGTAAAAGCGCCCTTCTCATGCCCGAACAATTCGCTTTCAGCCAACTCCTTTGGTATAGCGGAACAGTTTATTTGAATAAACGGTCCTTTTTTTCTGGGACTATTTTGATGGATAAATTTTGCAAAGACTTCCTTCCCCGTTCCGCTTTCCCCTTCCAATAAAATTGTCGTATCCGAACTTTGAGCAAGCTTTTCTACCGAATTTATAAGCCGGCGAATCTTGGTACTCTTGCCAAAAAAATCTTTTGTTAATTCATCGCTTTGAATTATTTGATGCAGCTTTTCAACCTCGGCTTTAAGCATTAAGCCATCCAAAGCCTTCTTAAGAACTAATTGAAGCTGTTCAATGTCAATCGGTTTTAGGAGAAAATCATACGCTCCGGACTTAATAGCAGTAACGGCAATCTTAACATCCGAATAGCCGGTAATCATTATAACAGGGATATTGAAATATTTTTTCCGAAATTGTTTAAGAATATTTAGTCCGTTTTGTGTGGTAAGATAAATATCTAAAAGGATAATATCGGGCTGGAATTCCTCTACTTTATTAAAAGCTTCATCCCCGTCTAAACATACTTCAACCTCGTAACCAAGCTTTTGGAGCAATTTTTTTAATGAAATACAAACTAAATCATCGTCGTCAATAATAAGTATTTTAAATTTCATCATGATTTTGCATCAAGTTAGGATTGAATTTAATAAAGAATTTTGTGCCCACTCCTTGTGTGCTTTCAAAATATAAATCAGCCTGATACTCATGCAACAGCATCTTGCAAACGCTTAACCCCAACCCGGTACCTTTTTCTTTGTTAGTATAAAAATCCTGAAAAATTTTGTCTTTATCGTCTTCGTTAATTCCAACACCTGTATCCGATATTTCCCAAATAACATAATCCGAATTTTGGCTATACGTTTTAATCACAATCTCACCTCCATTTTCACAGGATTCAATTGCGTTTGTAATAAGGTTTAGAAAAACTTGAAGCAGCTTTCCTCTATCATAAAAGCCTTGAGGGATCCGATCTTCCAGGAAGATTAATAATTTTATATTTTTTTTCAAAGCAGCCGGGAACATAATTTCAAAGGCGTTATTTGTTATCTCATTTATCGAACAATTTCTTGCGCCGTTAAAATTTTTCTTCGTAAATGTAAGAACATTATCCATTAAGTATTGGATTCGGGATAAAGCATCTTTGCATACAAGAACCGACTCAATCGCTTCGGCAGGCAATTCTGCCTCGATCATATCTAAATAATCAAGATTCATTTTAATAGCCGAAAGCGGATTACGGATTTCGTGAAGTAAACTTGCTGTTAATTTACCTAAAATCTGGAGTTTGTTATCCTGAATACTATCTTCGAATTGAGGCATGATAATCCATTAAGTCTGCGCAAATAAATATTTAATTAATTTGTGCCGTTATATTAAAAATTTGCTTTATTATAAGCAAACGGTTTTAGAGCAAACATGCCTTTAATTGAAATGTTAATTTCCCCTATTCAAATTTTTTTATTTCTTTTTAATATCCTGCAGAATTTTATCTGCTACTTTATTTATCACATCGTCTGAATCATACGATTTATTATTGATCTTTTCCTTTATCTCTTCAAGATTTTTATTCTGAGTCTGAGATTTTTGTAAATTTTGAGCTTCGGGAGAAAGTACTAATTGATCTTTACTTTTATTATCAGCGCTTTCTTGCGTCTTTTTGGTATTTCCCGGTAAATCTTTGGGAAAATAAGCGGCGTTTGATACAGATTTAATATCCATTTTCTTACCTATAATAATTAACTAATTTTGACTTATTCCGTAATGCAGCAATTTGTTTACCAAGTTCTGCAAATTGATTTTTTTTCTTCGTAAATAAATTATCGAAGGAATCCTGAATTTGTTTAGTGATTTCAACCAGCTCCGGATCATATTTCTTTAATTCTTCGTATGGATAGGTCTTTTTTAGACTTAGCTTTAATTTAACCATTTTTTCCATACCATGCTTGGCTTTGATAAGATTATTGTCAAAATTCTTGTCATCAACAGAATTAAGTACCTGTAAAACCTCATTTAACAAGGATTTTATATTATTTATTTCGTTTTGAAGCTTTTCCATATTTTAGAAAAATTGCCCTGTGCTGCTATAATATGATTGCATGTTTGTTAGAGTGAGTAATTGCGCCTGCATTTGTTGATACTGGTTAGTCAAATTATTTGCGGCAGTATTTATTGTTGTCTGCGCAGATGTAATTCTATTATTAAGATAAGAAATATTATTGTTATATGAATTTTGAGTCAAAGCTAAATAACCTCCGGCACCAAGATATGGAGAAATAAATTTTGACAGGGAATTGGCAATCCCGTTTGTAGAATTAAACATAGCTTCAACCTGGCTTGGATTATTAGCTATTGCTTGCTGAAGTTCTGTAGAATTTGAAACACTAAGTCCATTAGTCGGATCAAAGGAAATACCTATCTGGGTTAAATAATTTAAATTTCCTGCCGGTAATCCGCTTACCGCCGAATAACCGATTGAACCTAACCCATTTAGAATTGTATATCCGTTGGGATCGCCCATAAATACACCCCGGTTTGTAGTGCCGGGCGTGCTGTTTGATTTTACGTAAGTATAAGCGGTATTAAATTTGGTAATAAAATTTTGAATTTCAGTTTGAATAGTCTTTACATCAGTACCGACTGAAACATTAACGGTCGTATCAGTTGACTGCATTACCGAATTTAGATTATAAGTCACTCCTGATACCAAATTGCTTACTTTGTTTGAATCATTCTGTAAACTTATCCCGTTATAAACAAATTTTGAATTTAGTAAATTATTAGCAAGTGTAGTATCGGCATAAATAAATCCTGCTGTATTCGGCGATGTTGACTGGCTAAATACAGGTCTGCTTGTTCCTAAGTTTAGCCCGACAGAACTAAGAGCAGTACCCCCCGACACGTCTGACATGTTCATAATTCTATAATCAAGTCCTGTTTGTGCAGCAGTTAAAGACAACTGAGATTGACCTGAAGAAGGAGTAAATACCGAACCGGTCAAAGTACCGGCAGCAGATTTCTCCTCTGTAGCGGCAATACCTAAATCACCAACAATATTATAACCGGATGCATTAGAGATTGAAATATAATTTGAATTATTTTGTACAGTCATCTGCAGCATTTCATTACCTGAAATATTAGGATCGGCAATTACTTTTGCCGAAACTCCGGATACATTAGAATTTATCTGGGACGCAATATCATTTAGAACTTGATCGTATGTAGTATCTCCGCTATTCAAGTTAAGTGTGGTTGTTGTTCCATTAAGATTTACCGCTATTGACGCTGCGCCTCCGGAGTATGCCGCAGTAGCCGACTTTGAAGCGGACGTTACAACTGCTTGATTAGAGTTAATTGCATTCGCGATTTTCTGCATTACAGTTTGATTGGTCTCTGATGTTCCGAAAGTAACATAAACATCGCTATTGGTCTGTCCGCCGTTTCCGTCGCCGGCATTAATTACAAAATGATGTGTACCGGTAATGGCATTTGCAGTTGCTGATGTTAAATTTTGTGAGATTGCAGTATCGTTTTGTGCAAGTTGATTTATTCTAATACTTGCGACACCTATTGAAGCTGAGCCGCTGGCAGTTGCAGTAACAAATGTCGAATTAGAAGAAGTTGCTGTCTTGGAAGCAAAAACAGAAGAACTATCAGATGTCTGAAGAGTAGCTAATTCCGTATTTAATGCGCTTAGGTTTGTGCTTAATGTTCCGTAGGATGATACTATATTTTGATAATTCTGTACTTGATTTTGAAGCGGAGTAATGGAAATATTTGTTTGATTTGAAACATAAGACTGTACCAAAGAACTTATAGTCGAAGATGATAATATACCGCTCATAAAAAACTCCTACTTCATTTTGAACGCTTTTAACCAGGTTTCTCTTAATTCAGTTAAAATTTTAAAGACGATCTCGGTATTCTTTTTTCTCATTTCTTCCTGGCAGTATTCGTACAATCTGAATAATCCTGCATTAACCGCCTTTCCCTCTTCTGTGTCCCACCGGAGGAAATTGATCAATTCCTTAATAGCCTTATTTGTCTTTTCCAGATTATTCCTTTTTCAATTTAGGATA
>JAJYSI010000273.1 GCA_021793635.1 Bacteroidota bacterium | reverse complement strand
GGACCAGGAACATAGAGCATATTGCCGTTCATTTTAAAATCAATTACCGGGCTTGAGCTTGCAACAACTTTTCCGTTAACTACTTCTTCTGCACCTGGATGTAAGCCAAGCATTATCCTTGGCATTATAAATACGAAAAACGGAACCGTAAGAAAAGCAATAATTGAATATACCGCTGAAAGTGTAGCTCGTTTTTCTTCAGATTCAATTGAAGATCTAAGTGCAAACCAGGCACCGTAAATAAGTAGTAAAGCAAAAATGCTTGTCTGGCGCGGGTCCCAGCTCCAAAAAGAGCCCCATGCAAATTTAGCCCAAACGGCTCCGGTAACAGTTGCAAGTATGCAGAAAATTATACCAAGCTGTGAAGCGGCATAAGATTTTGCATCGTCGTCTAAATTCTTCTTTCTTAAATATTGAATGCTGTAGATAGTCGACATTAAGAATGCAACCACCGAAAGCCATGCAGTTGGAACATGGAAGAAAATTATTTTGGCATTTTCTTTTAAACCGGGAATTAATGGGAATTCATACCATGCATGAGGTACCGGAACAATTGGAAATGCAATACCTGCAACTGAAACAAAAGCTAAAATTATGAATAGAGTTATTTTCCAAGCCATAATTAGTTCCTTAATTCATACCTAAAATATTATTTATCATTACGGTTAATTTTTTAATCCGAAGCCGGCATTTCAAATCTACACAAAAAATTATTTCTTTCATCTCAAAAAATAATCAATCCTTCCATACAAAATCGAATAGCATGTAGGAGCCTGTGAGCATTATGACATCATAACAAAAGACAAGTGCGAGCTCGAACTTTGCATCCGCAAAACTAGAACCTTGATTTGCATACAAAGTTAGCTGAACGGACGTCAAAATTAAAGGTAATAATATCGGAAACGACAGCACCGGGTAAAGAGTTCCTTTAGCACCGGCTTTAGAAATTATTGCTGCAATTATTGTTGAAGCCACAGCTAATCCAATATTGCCAAGTATAAAAGACACCGCAAATAACGCAAAGTTGCGTATGATAAAAGAATCAAACAAAGCTGTGTACAAAACTGCAATGATGATGTTCATACAAAAAACCAAGATCAAGTTGAAGAGCAGTTTGCCGGAAAAAATTGTTGACGGCGCAGCTATAAGATGAAGCAGTAAGCTTGTGCCTCTTTCTTCTTCGGATACAAATGCCCTTGCGAGTCCCGACATTGCTGAAAAAAAGATAACAACCCAAAACAGTCCGCTTGTTAAACTCTGAGTAATTTTTTCATTGCCAATAGAAAATAGAATTACGCTGATAGCCACAATAATAAACATAGCGAGCGAGTTAACAGCATAGCGAGTTCTCAACTCGGAATGATAATCTTTTCGGTATAGTGCGTAAGTTTTTCCTACCATCGGGTTCTCAAAATTAGGAATTAGGAAATTTGATTATTACAAAAATAATCAAAATTATTGTAAGCCTAATTAAATCAACTCTTAAATTGAAGAATTGCAGAACAAAAATAGATGACTTATAAGTCAAAAACCATAGGCGAAGGCTTACAACCTTATAAAATAGCAATAAGTATGCCGTCCAGATTAAATTTTGTTCTTATAGTTTTCCAATTTTAGTTCGGTGGTACAAAGAGAAAGATCGGACGATTCGTTTGAGGCAATAATAACAATTGACGATTCGCTTTCTTCCCGGATTATTTTGTAGACTGAATCTTTTCCTTCTTGATCCAGATTAGAGGTTGGCTCATCAAGAATAAGTAATTCCGGAGAATGCATTAATGCAAAGATGAATTTGAGACGCTGCTTCATCCCGGAAGAATATGTTTTTACCAAATCGTTTCTCCTATCAAAAAGAAGGAACTGATTTAGAAGATATTCTATTTTTTCTTTATTGAATTTTACAGCTCTTATCTCTGCAAAATAGTTTAGATTTTCCCATGCAGAAAATTCTTCATACAAAACCAGGTATGGAGAAACAAAGCCAATGTGATTGTGCAGGTTTTCAGGCAGAATTTCTTTGTTATCAATTTTATGAATGATCTTTCCGCTTGAAGGAGAGGATATTCCGGCAAGAATTTTTACAAGAGTTGATTTGCCGGACCCGTTTGCACCGGAAATTCCCATAATTCCGCTGCAATCAATTTGAAAATTAATATCTTTGAAGATTAGTCTTCTGCCAAAATTTTTGGTGAGATTAGATGCATTAAGAGAGTAATTGCTCATTGAAAGATAACCAGTTTGCCTTTCGTAACGTTGTCGCCGGATTTAGTAACATAAATATAAACACCTGATGCGAGTCTGCTGTTGTTGTTATCAAGTCCATTCCATTGAATAACTTTATGCCCGGTAAACGAAAGTACCTGTTTATGTCCTGAATAAACCAATTTCATGGACGAGGTGTAAACGTTAACACTTGTATAACCTGTTTGGTCTGGAGAGGCAGGAATGTATATAAACGAGTTTTTATTATAGTTGAATGGAGTCGGGAATGCATAATTTATATCCTGGACAAAATAATTTCCCGTGGATGCTCTTTGGTTATTTATAATTGCCGCAGAAATCCATAATGAAGGTTTATCAACATTTAAAGAATAATAATAGGAAGAGTTGCCAAGCTTTTCAGCTCCGCTGATTTGAGAGTCATCAAGATCATATTCAAATGAACTTAATGAATCGGGATTTGATATACCGGTTTGAATATCATCGTTACTGACTAAAGCTACTATCGTATCCTGGTAACGATTATCATGGTCATACAAATTTATGATGCGGATAAAATTGTTTGTCACCGGCGGTGTATTCATTTGTACCGGTATACTTGAAGCATTCATATTTAAAGAGACTGCCGGCTGAAGAAGAGGATAATCTGCTGCGAATTTAAAATGCTTTTCTTGTTCCAAACCGGCGCGGTAATTTGTAAAATAAGTCCAGATGCCAAATAGATTAAACTGTTCTGCAAAAGATGTATTATAATCTGCAAAACTATCTGATATTGCTTGGAGAGCTCTTTCCTTAGGCATAAGCTCCCATTGCTGCTTAATTATATTATATCCGAAATTCTCCTGCAGAAAAATATTCCAGATAGCAAGAGCGTATTCCTGTAAGCCGCCGTTTTTCCCTAAACTGTATTGCGTATTCTGAAAATAACTTGGCAGATACTGATAATAATCATGGATTGAAGGATACACAAAATGTTCCATTGAGGTGGAAGTCAGTTCATAGAAAAATTCATCCAGGTCGTAGCGGTAAATATAATCGCCAATCTGTATTGCATGATGGAATTCATGAGCAACAGTTACTCTTGCTGCATTTATTCCTTGCGTATAAAAACCGGAGAAATCATAATTGATTACCAGGTAAGATGTGTATCGACCGCTGCCTGGAGATACTTCATTTTCGGGCTCGGTATAGCCGTAAGTGTTTCCCAGGCTCTGAATATAAACATCATATCTATTATCGCCGCCTGCGCCGTCGTCAGATGGAGGCGGGGGATACCCAAGATAATTTACTTCAAAATTATATGCTGAATCTAAAGCAATTGCTAATGAATCAAGATTATATTTTGGAACATCAGAACCTGTTAGATCATAATGAACTCTAAAAAATCCATTTGGAGTTACGAAGCTTGTATCAGTTACCGGTCTATTCAGGAGGGGCTTTAACATTGCTTTCTGCTGAGCATTAAATCTGTTAAAATTAAACTTGATATCACTGACTATTCCAAATGCGCACTTGATATGCGTAGTATCGGTTGTTTGAATTCCCCGGTGAGATTGTGTTCTTATCTGAACAAACAGATTATAGAGTGAGTCAAGCTGAACTTGGTTTAGTTCCTGTGCCTTAATTGAGGTTAGTAAGGCTGAGGAAACCATTATTATCAAAAGAATTTTCTTCATCATAATCTTCTAACTGAAATACAATTAGTATTTTTATCTGTATAAACCAGATTATAGCTTCTATAACTCATTTTATTTACAAAAAAGCTTTGGACATTTTCTGCACTTATTAGTTTAGATAAAACAATGTCTCTTCCTCGGTAAACTAAATCTATTCTATAAATAGATGATTCATCCGGTATGTAAACATACAACTTTTTTAAGCCGTTTGGTCTTATGCTGCCAAAATAAAATTTTGTCGGATTGTCAACTTCCGCTATTGAAGGGAATGCAATACTCTTAATTAAAAATGTGGATTTGTAATCGGAAGCGACTGAGATTACTTTATCTTTTTCGTTTATAAAACTTAAGCTAATGTCCCGGTCAATATTTAGTAAATCTCCGGTGTATGAAAAGATAGAGCCTATTGTATCAGACTTGAGATTGAACAATTTATTCCGGTAAGTTGTACCGTTAATCTGAGTAATAAGATTTAGTTCTGTTCCGCTGTTTGTCTTCTGCCAGCATAAAATTCCCGGGGGATTAATTAAAGCAACATTTGTACAAAATACATTAGAAGCAAGATTTGAATAATTTGAAGCGAAATATCTGTAGTCATGATATTCCATCTGACAAAAGCCAGCATTTGATTTTTTAGTATATGAAATATAAATGTTGTCAAAGCTGCTGCCGGTGTTTTTAATCTTTAAGTCGTCGATGTCTCCAGGCGAATAAACGGAAATTTCATCGGCTGAATTTTTATTAAAATCTGCTTTAAGAATTTCAATCAAGCGCTTGCCGGGAGAATAGCAGAAAAATGTTTTTGTCCGTGGCAGAAGGTTATCCACTAGAATTTGCGAATGGTTTTCTGCAAGCGGGTAAGAATATAACAACGTAGGTATGCCGGAATTATTACGGACTAATAAGTTAAGGGTAGAAGTATAGCTGTCGATAAAGCTGATATCATTGATTCCGTTGTTGCCATGATCGAATGAAGCAATTGCCGTCGGCGATGCACCGAGGGATAAATTTACATTCAATGCAAATGACGGCAAGTTTGTAATGGTATAAACGAAACCGCTTGAATCTATAAGGGCAGCTCCATTTATAAATTTGCTGTAAAATGGGATTATATTTTGAATCCCAATTTTTTTATGGTAGATAATCTCCGGGAAAAAAGTTTCATTCGACTTAGCAAAAATAAAAGAAACAATTCCTTCTTTACGGTTGATATAAGCAATATCAATTTTACCGTCCCTGTTAAAGTCTCCGGTTATTACTTGATCTGGATAATATTTTGTTTTGATTGTTGTTGTCTGTGTATATGAGGAAGCAAAATCTCCATAAATTATGTTGATTGATTTTCCTTTAGTAAAAAGCAAATCAATATAATTATCAAGATTCATATCAACTGCGCGAAGATTAT
>JAJYSI010000005.1 GCA_021793635.1 Bacteroidota bacterium | reverse complement strand
TTTTGGCGAGCCGCGAGGTTTTGATGAAAACCACGGTTGGAATACTATGGTTTATACCAGAGAAGAGGTTGAACGAATAGCGGAATATGGCTTTGAACTTGCAAGAAAGCGGGGTAAAAAAATTACCTCTGTTGACAAAGCTAACGTTCTTGATTGTTCTCAGTTCTGGAGAAAGATTGTTCATGAAGTTCATAAAGATTTTCCAGATGTTGAGTTAAAGGATATGTACGTTGACAATGCCGCTATGCAAATTGTTCGAGACCCAAAACAGTTTGATGTAATACTTACTCAAAATCTTTTTGGCGATATATTAAGTGACATAGCTGCAATGATTACCGGCAGTTTGGGGATGCTTCCTTCAGCAAGTCTCGGGAAAAATTATGCTCTTTATGAACCTGTGCACGGCAGCGCTCCTGATATTGCCGGTCAAGGGAAAGCAAATCCGCTTGCTACTATCTCTTCTGTCGCAATGATGTTTAATTTATCATTCCAAATGTCAAAAGCTGCTGAATTGATTGAAGCTGCAATAGAAAAAACATTAACCATGGGCTATCGTACAGCCGACATTTATTCACCGGATACAATTTTAGTTTCAACTACTCAGATGACTGAAGCTGTAATCGAAAATTTTAACCATATTTATGATGAGCAAGCGCTTGGAGTTTTTACTCTTTAAGAATTCCAAATTAGTTTTCATTTTTTGAAAATAAATTTTAAGATTGAGGTAAATAAATTGAATAATAGAGTTATAGTATTTGACACTACTTTGAGAGATGGCGAACAAGCACCAGGAGCTTCATTAAATGTTTTTGAAAAATTGGAAATTGCAAGACAACTTAAAAACCTCAACGTTGATGTTATCGAAGCAGGATTCCCGGTGTCATCACCCGCTCAATTCGAAGCGGTTAAAAGAATTTCCGGTGAAGTGGATACAGTTATTGCCGGACTTGCCAGAGCAAAGGAAGTTGATGTTAAAGCTGCATATGATTCCCTTCGCGAAGCAAAACAATTTAGGATTCATACTTTCTCAAGCACTTCGGATATTCATATTCTTGGCAAGTTCGGTGATGATCGATATGGTAAGTCGCTTTCTGAAAAAAGGAAAACAATTATTAAAATGTCTTATGACGCCGTTGCTTATGCAAAAACTTTTACAACCGATGTAGAATTCTCGGCAGAAGATGCCGGTAGAACCGACCTCGGATATCTTACTGAAGTAATTGAAGCTGCAATTGAGGCAGGCGCCACCACTGTTAATATCCCAGATACAACCGGGTATAATTTTCCATCTGAATTCGGGGCTAAGATTTCCGAGTTGAAGAAAAAAGTAAAAAATATTGACAAAGCAATTATCAGCGTTCACTGCCATGACGACTTGGGCCTAGCTGTTGCAAATTCCTTAAGCGGAATTGAAAATGGCGCCCGGCAGATTGAATGCACAATAAATGGTATAGGCGAACGCGCAGGTAATGCTTCACTTGAAGAAATAGTAATGGCATTGAAAGTTAGAAAAGACCTCGTTAGATATTACACAAATATCAATACAGAAGAAATTTATAATACCAGTAAAATGGTATCATCATTTACCGGAATGATCGTGCAGCCCAACAAAGCAATCATTGGCGAAAATGCATTTGCCCACGAATCGGGAATTCATCAGGATGGAATGTTGAAGGATAGACAAACTTATGAGATAATGACTCCCGAAAGCGTAGGTGTTAAAAAAACAAAAATAGTTTTGGGAAGACATTCAGGTCGACACGGTTTAAAATCAAGGCTTCTAGAGCTTGGCTATACTATTTCCGAAAATGAATTAAATCTTGTTTATGAAAAATTCAATGACCTTGCCGATAAGAAAAAAGAAGTTTTCGATGAAGACCTTCGAGTAATGATGGGAGACGAATCTGTTGATAAAAAAGATGAGTACTTTGAGCTCGATTATCTTCATGTAAACATGGGTACGAACTCAATTCCGACAGCTACAGTCAGAATTAAATCAAAAGAAAATATTTTTCAGGAATCGGCAACCGGTGACGGAGCTGTTGATGCTTGCTTTAATGCGATTGAAAGAGCGCTTGAAATTAAACCTCAGCTTGAATCCTATAACGTTCGTTCTGTTACTTCCGGTAGACAGGCTATGGGTGAAGTAATAGTTAGAATTAGAGAAAATGAACGCTCATTTACAGGTCGGGGTATCTCTACTGATGTAATTGAAGCCAGCGCTAAGGCTTATTTACAAGCTCTAAACCAGCGTCAAATTTTTATAAAAATGAAATCGGAAGAAGAATTATTAAACCATACACTATCAGATCTATCACAAGCAGTATAAGGACTATTTTATGGCAATGACTATAACAGAAAAAATTCTAGCAAAAGCTGCCGGCAAAAAGAATGTTGAACCCGGAGTAAATGTTTGGCTTGACGTTGACGTTTTAATGACTCACGATGTTTGCGGACCACCGACTATTGACATCTGGAAACGTGAATTTGGCGGACAAGCAAAAATTTGGGATAAAGATAAACTTGTTATTTTCCCGGATCATTATATTTTTACAAAAAATCCGCAAGCTAATAGAAATGTCGAAATCCTTCGCGAGTTTGCAAATGAATTTGGAATTCAAAATTATTATGATGTCGGAACTGATAGGTATAAAGGTGTTTGTCATATTGCTCTTGCTGAAGAAGGTTATGACTTACCAGGTACTGTCTTGTTCGGTACTGACTCTCACACTTGCACTTCAGGCGCCTTCGGAATGTTTTCTACCGGTGTTGGAAATACCGATGCGGCTTTTATCCTTGGAACCGGAAAAATTTGGGAGAAAATTCCCGAGTCTTTGAAGTTTACTTTTGATGGCGAGTTGCCGCCGTATTTAACGGCAAAGGATTTGATCCTAAAAGTATTAGGTGAAATTACGACTGACGGTGGAACTTATCGCGCATTAGAATTTGATGGAGATGCTGTCTTTTCTTTATCGATGGATGAAAGAATGACCTTAACAAATATGGCTATTGAGGCCGGCGCTATGAACGGTATTATTGCTGCAGATGCCGTAACCGAAGCCTATGTGAAACAAAGGACCAATAAACCTTATGAACTTTTTCATAGCGATAATGATGCAAATTATAGGGCTAAATACCGATTTGACGCTAGTAAGATGGAACCTTCCGTAGCTAAGCCGCATAGCCCGGATAATTATGATATCGTAAGAAATGTTAAAGGTACAAAATTAACAAAATCATATATTGGCTCTTGCACTGGTGGAAAGTTGAGCGATTTTGTCGCAGCCGCAAAAATTCTTTTTGGAAATAAAATTGCTGTTCCTACCTTCATTGTCCCTGCAAGTACCTTGATTGCGCAACAACTCGAAGAAGAAACAATTAGCGGTGTTTCATTAAAACAAATTTTTGAGAATGCCGGTTGTGTTGTTGCTCAATCTTCATGCGCTGCTTGTTTAGGAGGACCCATGGATACTATTGGCCGCGCTGTAGACGGAGAAACAATTATTTCTACTACAAACAGAAATTTTCCGGGAAGAATGGGGAGCAAGAAATCAGCTGTCTATTTGGCTTCTCCTTTGACAGTGGCAGCTTCAGCGTTGACCGGTGTAATTACCGACCCGAGAGATTTTTTGTAATCTCTTATGAGCTTATATGTAGAAGAAATATATTAAAGAAACTTAACGGAGAAATTTTAATGGAAAAAATAGTTAAAGGCAATGCGTTTGTCCTTGGAAATAATGTAGACACCGATCAAATTATTCCGGCCGAACATTTGGTCTACAGCTTAAGTGATCCGGAAGAAAAGAAAAAATACGGACATTTTGCTTTGTCAAGCGTTCCGATTTCGCAATCTGGCTTGCCTAATGGCAGAATACCATTTATCACCGGTGAAAATTATACCTCTGAATTTAATATCCTTGTCGGCGGGGCAAATTTTGGATGTGGGTCATCGCGCGAACATGCTCCTTTTGCGCTTCAAATAGCCGGGGTTAAGGCAATTATTGCAGAATCTTATGCAAGAATTTTTTATCGCAATTGTGTCGACGGAGGATTTTTGCTTCCCTATGAAACACCGGTCAAGTTGAATGAAAAAATTAGGACAGGAGATGAACTCGAATTGAATGTCGAAACGAATACATTGAAAAATTTTTCGACCGGTGAAATATTCTCTTTAAGGTCACCCGGAGATATTCTGCCGATAATTGAAGCAGGTGATATATTCAAATATGCAAGACAGTCTGGAATGTTAGCGTAAGTAAATTTATTTCAAAGTAAAAGATTAACGGTGAAATTATGAACAACCAAATTGAAGTATTTGATACCACTCTTCGCGACGGTACGCAAGGTGAAGGGATAAATTTGTCGGTTCAGGATAAATTATTAATAGCTCATAGATTAGATGATTTCGGCATTGATATCATAGAAGGCGGCTGGCCCGGTAGCAATCCGCGCGATGAAGAATTTTTCGAAAAAATTAAAAGATCAAATTTTCATAAAGCAGAAATTTGTGCCTTCGGATCGACAGCTCGCTCACTGAACAAAATTGAGGAAGACCAAAATTTACAAGCAATTCTTCAAACCGAAACTTCTGTTGTTACTATTTTCGGTAAAACGTGGAAGCTTCATTCTGAAAAAGGACTCGGTATTTCAACTGAAGAAAATGCTGAGCTGATTTTCAAATCTGTAGAGTTCCTTAAAAAGCATGGTAAAAGAGTTATCTACGATGCAGAACATTTTTTTGACGGCTACAAAGATGATTATGAATTTTCTTTGAAGATGCTAAGATCCGCAGAGGCTGCCGGCGCCGATGTTATTGTACTATGCGACACCAATGGCGGTACTTTGCCTCATGAAGTTTACGATATTGTTCTCAAATTGAAAAATCATATTCATTCACCGATCGGAATTCATACACACAACGACTCCGAGCTTGCAGTTGCAAATTCTATTGCAGCGATTGAAGCTGGCGCAGTTCATGTCCAAGGCACGATTAATGGCGTTGGCGAAAGATGCGGTAATGCAAATTTGTGCAGCATTATACCTAACCTAATATTGAAATTAAAAAAGACGACTAAACAAAATATTAATCTTGAACATCTTACTTCACTTTCAAATTTTGTATTTGAATTGATGAACCTTACTCCTAATTCCAGGATTGCTTATGTAGGGAAATCTGCATTTGCCCATAAAGGCGGCATTCATGTGAGCGCAGTATTAAAAGATAGTAGAATGTATGAACACATCGATCCAAAAGTAGTCGGTAATAGCCAGCGCGTTTTAGTGTCTGATCTATCAGGCCAAAGTAATATTTATTACAAAGCAAAAGAACTTGGAATTGATTTGTCCGATAAGAAAGAGCTTAGTAAAAGGTTGGTTAACTATATAAAAGATTTGGAGTACAATGGATTCCAGTTTGACGGCGCAGAAGCATCCTTTGAACTATTGCTCCGGTCTGAATTAAATGAATTTCTTCCTTTCTTCGATGTGCTTGATTCCAAAGTAAATGTTTTCTACGATAAATTGGGAGTCTCAAAAGCCGAAGCAGTTCTAAAAATTAAAGTGGACGGTGAGATAGAACATACTGCAGCAGACGGCGATGGTCCCGTTAACGCGCTTGATAACGCCCTTCGTAAAGCATTGTTAAGATTTTATCCCGATATCGCTTTGATAAAATTAGTTGACTATAAAGTTCGTGTGCTAAATGAAAAGGAGGGCACGGCTGCAAAGGTAAGAGTTATAATTGAGTCTAGTGACGGAAATGAAACTTGGAGTACTGTCGGAGTTTCGGAGGATATTATTGAAGCAAGTTTTCAGGCTTTAAGGGATAGTATCAATTATAAATTGTTTAAATTCCAATCCTCAAAAGCAAAGCTTACTGCTTGAAAAATTATTATTAAAATGAAAATAGGATTAGTTCAATATAGCCCGGACTGGGAAAATAAAGTAGAGAATCAAAAAAAGATTACGTCTCTTTTAATGGATTTTGTTAAAGAGGGGATTGATCTATTGATTTTTCCCGAAATGTCTTTAACCGGTTTTACAATGAAGGCGGAGAAATTCTCGGAACAATTAAGCGGCGAGAGTTTTCAATATTTCTCTAAGATTGCTCGGAAGTTTAATATCCACATTCTTGCCGGAATTATTGAACAAGAGAATAAGAATTTCTTCAATACATTATTACATATCGGAAGAGATGGAAATATTCTAAAAACTTATAGAAAAATTCATCCTTTTTCTCTTTCCTCTGAAGATAAGCATTATAATAAAGGTAAATATGCTATTATTACTGAAATCGATGATTGGAAGGTTGGACTGTCAATTTGTTATGACTTGCGTTTCCCTGAACTATATCGTTTGTACGGAAAAGAGAAGGTTGATTTAATCGTAATTAGCGCCAACTGGCCTGACACAAGAATTGAACATTGGAAAACTTTGTTGAAAGCAAGAGCGATTGAAAATCAATGCTTTGTTGCCGGTGTTAATCGAGTAGGAGATGATCCAAAGTTATTTTATCCTGGTTATAGCGCTGTCATTGATCCCATGGGTTCTGAAATTATTTCTTCAATAAATGAGGAAATATTAATCTGTAATATTTCCCGTAAAATGGTGAGCGATGTAAGGAATAAATTACCTTTTTTAAATGATATTACTTTAATCTAGTGTGAGAATCGTATTTTTATTCTTGTTTGAAAAACTCAAATAATCCTTAATAGGAGATGGTTGGAAATGGAAGAAAACAATTTTATTAACGAGCAGATAAATCTCTCGGCAAATATTTCTACTCCCTTAAAGCAAGGGATGTATGAGCCTCGCTATGAACACGATGCATGTGGTATGGGGTTCGTGGCTGATATTAGGGGAAAGAAGTCTCGCCAAATAATTGAAAAAGGAATTGAAGTATTAAACAACCTTGAGCATCGCGGTGCGGTTGGCGCCGATCCATTTACCGGCGACGGAGCTGGAATATTAATCCAAATGCCGGATGAATTTATGAGGCGGGTTACTTCAGAGAATAATATTACCCTCCCGAAAGAAGGAAGATACGGCGTTGGTGTAATGTTCCTTCCTCAAAATCCGATTTTAAGAAAATCTGTAGAAAATATAGTTGAGAAAATTGTTATTGATGAAGATCAGCAATTTCTTGGCTGGCGCGATGTTCCTGTCGATCCAAGTGTACCCGGAGAAGGCGCGCGTTCGACTCAACCTTTTATTCGTCATTGCTTTATCGGCGCTGATAAGCGAATTAAAACGCAAAATGAGTTTGAACGAAAACTTTATTTAATAAGAAGAATTATTGACCATAGGATTAGAACAGAAATAAAATGCGATAGAAGCAAATATTATGTCCCTTCCTTCTCAAGTAAAATCTTGATTTATAAAGGAATGCTACTTGCTCCCCAAATGAAATCATTCTATAAAGATCTTCTTTCCGAAGATATGAAATCAGCAATGGCTATGATTCATATGCGCTTTTCTACAAATACTTTCCCGACTTGGGATCTTGCGCATCCATTCAGAATGATTGCACATAATGGTGAAATAAATACGCTTCAGGGGAATAAAAATTGGATGAAAGCTCGCGAAGCAGTTATGGAATCTCCTTACTACGGAAGAGATTTAAAAAGGATGCTTCCTATAATTATGGATGGTCAAAGCGACTCAGCTACTTTTGATACGGTGCTTGAACTTTTAGTAATGAGCGGACGAAGTCTTCCTCACGCTATGATGATGATGATCCCTGAAGCCTGGTCAAAAAACGATTTGATGGATCCGGATAGAAAAGCATTTTATGAATTCCATGCGACTATGATGGAGCCATGGGATGGGCCGGCGGCAGTTGTATTTACAGATGGAGCCGTTATTGGCGCTACGCTTGATAGAAACGGTCTCCGTCCGGCACGATACACTATTACAAAAGACAATCTAGTAATTCTAACTTCCGAAGCCGGAACTTTAGAAATCGATCCTGAGAATGTTTTGTCAAAAGGTAAACTTCAGCCCGGAAGAATGTTCCTGCTTGATCTTGACCAAGGTAAAATTTTGGACGATGAAGAAGTTAAAAGCGAAATTGTAAAGCGCAAACCTTACAGGCAATGGATAACCGAAAATATGTTGAAGATGAATCACTTGCCAACACCTAATCAAATATCAAATGCTAATCCGGAAACTTTAATTAGTCGGCAAAAAATATTTGGTTATACCAAAGAGGATTTGTCAATAATAATTCCACCTATGGCTTCAAACGGTGAAGAAGCTATTGGTTCGATGGGTACCGATGCTGCACTCGCAGTACTATCAGATCGTCCACAGGTTTTATTTAGATATTTTAAACAAATGTTTGCACAGGTAACTAATCCTCCAATCGACTCGATTAGGGAAGAATTAGTAATGGAGCTTACCACTTATATCGGACCAGAGCAAAATCTCTTAGACGAGACTCCAAAACATGCGCACCGCCTTGAACTTGAGCATCCGCTTCTTTCAAATTCGCAACTTGAAAAAATTAGACACATTACCCGCGGACATTACAAGGCAATAACAATTTCTCTTTTATTCAATCCTGATATTCGTCACGATATGCGTGAAAGACTTGATCAGATATGCAACGAAGCGGTCGAAGCTGTTAAATCCGGAGTGTCACTTATTATTTTATCGGATAAGGGAATAGATGAAAGACATGCTGCAATACCAAGTCTCTTAGCTGTATCCGGGGTTCATCAATTTTTAATAAGGGCTGGGTTAAGAACAAAAACTGGTTTAATAATTGAAAGCGGTGAGCCGAGAGAAGTTTCTCACTTTGCATTATTATGCGGTTACGGCGCTAATGCTATTAATCCTTATTTAGCTTATGAAACTTTGTCCGACCTTTGCAAGAACGGTTTTATTCCCGTTGATTATAAAACGGCAAAGAAAAACTTTGTTAAAGCCGTAAGTAAAGGATTATTTAAAATCTTTAGTAAAATGGGTATTAGTACCTTGCAATCCTATTGCGGCGCGCAAATTTTTGAAGCTATAGGGCTTGATACTGAAATAGTTAATAACTACTTCACAGGTACTGCAACACGGATTGAAGGGCTTAGCCTTGAAATGCTTGAGGAGGAAACGACTCTTCGACATAAAAATGCTTTTAATCCTTTGTCAGATTCAAATACCCTTGAATCCGGTGGTTTATATCAATATAGACGCGAAGGTGAACATCATTTGTGGAACCCGCTTACTATCTCCAAGCTTCAGCTTGGCACACGGAACAGCGATTATAAAACCTTTAAAGAATATACGGAATTGATTAATAATCAAAATAAGAAAAGGGTAACGCTAAGAAGTTTGTTTGAGTTTGATACTAGCGGTGAACCGATTCCTCTTGCCGAAGTTGAATCAGCCTCTGAAATTGTAAAAAGATTTTCTACCGGGGCAATGAGCTTTGGTTCTATTTCATGGGAAGCTCATACCTCGCTTGCAATCGGTATGAATCGAATTGGCGGCAAATCAAATACTGGCGAAGGCGGAGAAGCTGAAGAAAGATATATTCCGCTTCCAAATGGCGACAACATGAGATCTGCTATTAAACAAATTGCCTCCGGAAGATTTGGCGTTACAGCTCATTATTTAGTAAATGCAGACGATATTCAAATTAAAATGGCTCAAGGTGCAAAACCCGGAGAGGGAGGTCAACTACCCGGGTTCAAGGTCGATAAAATCATTGCAAAGATTAGACATAGTATGCCTGGTGTTACTTTGATCAGTCCTCCTCCACATCACGATATTTATTCAATTGAAGACTTAAAACAATTGATTTTCGATTTGAAGAATATTAATCCAAAAGCGCGTATTAGTGTTAAATTGGTGTCCGAAATTGGAGTCGGTACTATTGCTGCTGGTGTAGCTAAAGCTCATGCAGATCATATTTTAATAAGCGGGCATGACGGTGGAACAGGTGCAAGCCCTATTACTTCAATTCAATATGCCGGCACTCCCTGGGAATTAGGCTTAAGCGAGACTCATCAAACATTAGTTCTTAACGGACTACGCGATCGCGTTTATCTTGCTACTGATGGTCAGCTAAAAACGGGTAAAGATGTTGTTGTTGCTGCTCTGCTCGGCGCCGAAGAGTTTGGATTTTCTACTGCACCGTTGGTGACTCAAGGTTGTATTATGATGCGTAAGTGCCATCTAAACACTTGTCCCGTTGGTGTTGCTACCCAAGATCCAGAACTTAGAAAAAAGTTTACAGGAAAACCTGAGTACGTGATAAACTTTATGTTTTATATTGCTGAAGAAGTCCGGGAGATAATGTCACAGTTAGGCTTTAGAAATTTTAACGAAATGATCGGGCAAACTGATAAGATTATTCCGAAGAGATTAAACAATCATTGGAAAGCTCGTGGCGTCGATATGAGTAAGCCTTTGTTTAAACCAAGTCCGTTGTACAATACTGATCTTTACAGGACACGCGCTCAAGATTACAAGCTTGAGGACCAAATAGATCATGAGCTTATCAAGCAAGCTCAACCGGCACTTGAAAATGCAATTCCGGTAAAAATTGAAATGCCTGTTAGAAATATTAATCGAACTGTTGGCACCTTACTCTCAGGTGAAATCGCTAAACGTTACGGTGCACAAGGTTTGCCGGACGCAACTATAAAAATCTTTATGACCGGAACTGCCGGGCAAAGCTTCGGAACTTTTCTCGCTCAGGGTATTGAATTACATCTAACCGGGGAATCTAACGATTACACCGGTAAAGGTTTATCCGGAGGAAGATTAATTGTTAAAACTCATCCAAATGCTACGTTTGATCCTGGAGAAAATATTATAATCGGAAATACTTGTCTCTATGGTGCGACAAGCGGTGAAGTATTCATAAATGGCGTTGCAGGCGAAAGATTTGCTGTTAGAAATTCCGGCGCTAATGCTGTAATTGAAGGAGTGGGGGATCATGGCTGCGAATATATGACGGGCGGAAGAGTCATAATTCTTGGTCGAACCGGAAGAAACTTTGCTGCCGGTATGTCTGGAGGTATAGCCTATATCTGGAATCAAAAGCATGACTTCGATAAGTATTTAAATCATTCTCTCGTAGAGTTGGAATACCTGGTAAATGAAGATGATATTGATGAGGTTTTTAATTTGGTAAGAAGACATTTTGAGTACACGGGTTCTAAACGTGCAGAATTTATAATTGATAACTGGGATACTGAAGTTGAAAATTTCTGGAAGGTAATTCCTGAAGAATACAAGAAAGCGCTTGCGAGGATTAAAGAAGAAGAGAAGAAATTGTCTCTGATCCAGCATGAATTAAAGGAGGTTGTAAATGGGTAAACCGACAGGTTTTAAGGAATATCAAAGGGAGGCGCCGAAAAAGGATCCTATTGCAGAAAGATTAAGGACTTTTAAGGAATTTGAACATCCATTTAAAGAAGAAACAGCTAAAGTTCAAGCAGCGCGTTGTATGGATTGCGGGATTCCTTTTTGTCACGGCGAAACTGGCTGCCCGGTTGAGAATTTTATTCCAGAGTGGAATGATTTGGTTTATAAGGGGCACTGGAAAGAAGCTCTTGAAAATCTTCATTCGACAAATAATTTCCCAGAGTTTACGAGCAGGCTTTGTCCTGCTCCGTGCGAAACAGCTTGTACGCTAGGAATAAATGAGCCGGCAGTTTCAATAAAACACATTGAAAGAACAATAATTGATCGCGGGTTTAAGGAAGGTTGGATAAAACCTCAACGGCCAAAAGAGTTATCCGGGAAAAATATTGCTTTAGTTGGATCAGGACCGGCAGGATTAGCCGCAGCCCAACAATTGGCAAGAGCCGGTCATTCTGTGACTGTTTTTGAAAAAAATGATAGAATCGGAGGATTGCTCCGTTATGGTATTCCCGATTTTAAATTGGAAAAATGGATCATAGACCGGCGATTGGATCAGATGATGGCTGAAGGCGTCATCTTTAAAACCAAAGTTAATGTCGGAGTTGATGTCTCAGCTAAACAATTAGTCGAAAAGTATGATGCTGTTGTATTGGCAGGCGGTTCTGAAAAACCCCGGGATATAAATATTCCTGGAAGGGAGTTGAAAGGAATTTATTTTGCAATGGAATTCTTACCGCTTCAAAATAAAGTGGATGCAGGAGATGAAATTGAAAACCAGATCGTCGCTACCGATAAAAATGTAGTAATTATTGGCGGAGGCGACACGGGTTCAGATTGTGTAGGCACATCAAACAGACAAGGTGCAAAATCCGTAACTCAAATAGAAGTACTTCCGATGCCTCCCGTAGAAAGAGCTGAAAGCACTCCCTGGCCATACTGGCCTTTGATGCTTCGTACTTCTTCAAGTCATGAAGAAGGCGCGGATAGAAAATTTAGCATAAATACGAAAAATTTTATCGGCAATGAAAATGGTGAAGTAAAAGCGTTATTATGCAATGAAGTTAGATTTGAAAATGGAAAATTAGTTGACGTTCCCGGTACTGAGTTCGAGATTACTGCCGACTTAGTTTTGATAGCCGCCGGTTTTGTCCATCCGGTGCACGAGGGGATGATAAATGAATTAAAGGAAAGCGGACTTGAACTTGACACACGTGGAAATGTAAAGGCTGTTTTCGGTAATGATGAAAATGCTCACTCGACTTCATTGGGGAAAGTTTTTTCTTGCGGTGATATGCGACGTGGACAATCACTAATCGTTTGGGCAATTTCAGAGGGTAGGAAATGTGCCGCGGCTGTTCATAAAGCTCTAACTGAGGTCCTTTCTGAAGAAACAATTGCATAATTAATTTTTTATGGAATAGACTAATTCTTCCCATTATTCCAACATTCCATTACTCCAAAGGGAAATCTTGAGAAAGGTGACTTAGTAATTTTTATTTCATCAATATTTTCTGTCCAAGATATTCCTCTTAGCAATATGCCTGTCTTAAAAGTGATTCAAAACAAAATAGATTAACCTTCGATAGATTCTTTTTATTTATATTTGTGTCAGAATTATTTATTCTTATCAAGTTCCCCTAAATATTCCAATAAGTAAATGAGACATATATTCAAGTTCCTAAGAATCAATTCAAGAATATACATCAGACGAATAGTTAATCTCATCTCTTCTAAGGTCGAATTAAGGACTTTCATAATTTTGGCGAGCCTTGTAGTCGGAATTTTGTCAGGCTTAGCATCTGCACTACTAAAGAATTTTGTACACTTTCTCGAAGTTGAGCCGAAAATTTATTTTGACCAATGGGGGATTGCATTTTTACTTCCCTTTACACCGCTTTTAGGAATTGTCTTATCTGTTGTAGTAGTAAATGCTTTCTTCAATGGAAAAGTTAGCAAAGGTATATCTAATGTTATCTATATAATATTGAGGAAATCTTCCGATATACCTAAAGTTGATATGATATCGCATTTTATTACAAGCGGAATAACAGTGGGATTAGGCGGATCGGCGGGATTGGAAGCTCCAATTGTAGTTACCGGTGCAGCGTTTGGCTCGAATATAGCAAAAGAATTAAAATTTAATTATAAGACAAGGACTTTACTATTAGCATGCGGGTCTGCCGCAGGTATTTCGGCAATATTCAATAGTCCGGTTGGAGGTGTAATTTTCGCTATCGAAGTATTACTCCCTGAGTTTTCAATCCCCTCCTTTATTCCACTTCTCATAGCATCTGCGTCTGCTGCAGTTGTTTCAAAATTCTTGTATAGCGGTCAATTATTTTTTCTGGTTACCCAAGGTTGGGTTTTAAATGCAATACCATTTTATATAATTCTCGGAATCCTCTCCGGGATAATATCACTTTATAATATTAAGGCTACTTTTTTAATTGAAGATTATTTTGAGAAAATTAAAAAGCAGTATTCAAGAGCCGTAATAGGCGGACTGCTTCTTTGTTTGTTAATATTTTTGTTTCCTTCGCTTTATGGCGAAGGTTATATTACTATCATGAATTTATTAGCCGGGAATTTTGATAAGATTATTCCTTATAGTTTTTTGATGACTATCTTTGATAAGAACCTTCTACTGATAATTATCGCTTTATTGATAATAGTAACTAAAGTTATTGCCACTTCTTTTACAATAAGTTCCGGAGGTAATGGAGGAATAATTGCTCCGTCATTATTTGTTGGAGCTTTTACCGGATATTTTCTTGCCAAGTTGTTGAGCTATTTAGGAATTGCTGATCTTAACTATGCAAATTTCATTGTAGTGGGAATGGCTGGCGTATTAGCCGGTACTCTTCATGCCCCGCTAACCGGAATATTTTTAATAGCAGAAGTTACCGGTGGGTATATTTTAGCTGTTCCATTGATGATAGTTACGGCATTATCATTTTTTATATCAAGGCATTTCCATCCAAATTCTATTTATTCTACACCGCTATTTCAGAAGGGAATTATATTTAGATCCGAAAAGGAAAAATACTTTATTCAACAAATAAAAGTCAGTGATTTGATAGAAAATGATTTCGTTGCACTTCAGCCAAATACTACCTTAAGAAAAATTGTGAATGAAATAATTCACGCTAGAAGAAATTTATTCCCGGTGGTTGATAAAAATAATATAATAGTTGGTATAATTACCTTAGATAATATCAGAGAAATTATGCTTAACACTGATGTTTACGATGTTATATTGGCATTCGAAATAATGAACTCTGATTTCCATTCAATAGATATTAATGCAGACATAAATCTTGTTCTTGAAATGTTTGAAGAACACGATGTTTGGAACTTGGTCGTAACAGATAAAGGGAAGTATTGCGGTTTTATTTCAAAGTCTAATATTTTTAATAAGTATTTGTCTTCATGGGCGAAACATCAAGGGGAAGCAATATAGAAATGGATTATAACTTTCCGCCTTCCTTTTCAACTATTATTGTGTCAGTTGTATCTTTTTTATAGTAGTGCACGTGACTGTTTCTAATAGTTATCACACCATAAATTGCGGCAATTATTGCTGCGAGTCCACTTACCGTTAAACCCCATCTTGGATTTGCGTGTTCTCCGATCCAGCCTATAATTGGACCTCCGATTGGAGTTGAACCTAAGAAAGCAACAGACCATAAAGACATTACTCTGCTTCTCATTGTAGGAGCGCTTTCCAATTGAAGCATTGTTTCACCCATGGAAGAAAACCGTATTGAAAAAAATCCGACTATGACCATAGAAAGAATTGCAATATGTAGACTAGGTGAAATTGCAACTAAAATTACTGCTGACCCAAAAACGAAAATTGTCCTGATCATACTTTTGGGTAATATTTTTTTCCGGCTTGCTGCTGCAAGTCCACCAAGTACAGCGCCGATTCCCATTCCGGAGTTCAATAAAGCAAAACCGCTTGCATTGCTATTAAATGTGTATTTTGCTAACAGCGGAAGGTTGACCTGGAATTCGTATGTAAATGTGCCAATAATAGCCATCATTATTAATAGATTTAAAAGAAATGGGTTATTTCGGACATATTTAAATCCCTCACGAAGCTGTCCCTTTGCTCGTTTAATAGGCTCAACAAGATGGAATTCACTATTTCTCATTAAGAAGAGGCAAGCCAAAACTGCAATGTAGGAAATTGCATTTAGGTAGAAACATGAAGCAAGTCCTGCGCCCGCAATTATGGCGCCCGCTATTGCTGGCCCAACTATACGGCTCAGATTAAAGGCGGTAGAAAATAGGGTGACAGCGTTGTTTAATTCCTTTCTACCCACCATCTCAAGGACAAATGTCCTCCGAGTGGGGTTATCAACCGCATTGAAAAGTCCGACTAATGTTGCAAGGATGTAAATCATCCAAAGCTGAACAGTGTCAGTTGAAACTAAAATAGCTAATATTAGAGCAAGTACACCGGCTCCTGCTTGAGTTATATAAAGTAATTTACGTTTGGAAAAGCGGTCTGCCAATACACCGCCCATTGGGCCAAAGAAAAGTACAGGCAAAAACTGCAATGCTGTTACAAGTCCAAGCGCCGTTCCGGAGTTTGTTAATTTTAATACAAGCCAGGCTTGACCAATCGTTTGCATCCATGTGCCGGTAAGAGAAATACTTTGTCCGATAAAGTACAACCGGTAGTTGCGGATTTTCAGTGATGAAAATGTATTACTGTTGAATTTTTTTAACGAGTTAGATAATTGATTGAGCATTTGCGACTAATTTTTAATTTATAGCAACAGACAATCCGCGCACTATTGCAGCCAACCTAACCGCATCAAATATTCTTGCTTCGGAGGAGCCCGCCTGTCCGTTAGGCAACCCATATTTTCTAACTGATTCCTCGTGAGAGTTAACGCATGACTCGCATCCGTTAACCGCAGAAACTGCAAGGCTTATCAATTCAAATAATTCTTTTCCCAATACCGGGCTCATCATAATGTTCATCTTTATTCCGGCGGGCATGTTTTGGTAATTTTCATTGCTGTTTTTTATAAAGTGTTTGAACCGGTAGAAAACATTATTCACTGCCAGCGTTGAGGCGCATGCATAAGCCTCGGCAATTTCTGCCCCATTTGCGCCGTTAGCTTTAGCGTGATTTGTAAATGCTTCGATTAAGATTTTATTTCGTTCATTAACTGAAATTGCAAGCGCTATTAAATATGCTTCTTTGATATTTAAGTTTTCTGAATTAAGAGTGTTCTTAAGATTTATTCTTAAGTCTCTAATATATTTTGTTTCCCCTTCAACCATCGTTTCTAAGACAGGGAAGTGACCATTTTCATCTATTCCCAAATCTTTAAGTAAATCAATTTTAGTTTCATTCATCGACATAAAAATTCCCTTTGTAATTTAATAACTAGAAAGTTTTTTGATAAATAATAAAAATAAGGTAAAAATATAATTTAGCATAGAAAAGGTCCCGATTTGTCATTCCCACGAAACCTGTCTTGATAATATATTCAACTTAACATATAATAATTCTGCCACGAATTAATTCGTGGCAGTATATGAAAATGCAGGTATTTGTAATCCATCCCTTCCGGGCAATGAATTATTTTTTTAATTAAGCCACGTGTATTGTTTCTTGTCCTTTTTCCCAATTACACGGACAAAGCTCATCTGTTTGAAGCGCATCGAGGACACGTAAAACTTCTTTTACATTTCTACCGACGTTTAGATCATTAGCGCTAACCCATCTGATGATTCCTTGCGGATCAACGATGTGCGTTACTCTGTATGCAACTTTCTCATTTGTTTCAAGGATTCCGAGAGATTCGGCAAGTGATTTAGAAGTATCGGCGATTAAAGGAAATTTCAAATCCCTTAAATCTTTATGATCTTTTCTCCATGCAAGATGAACGAACTCAGAGTCAGTAGAAGCGCCAAGTAATTGTGCCTCTCTATCACGGAACTCTTCATAATTTTTATTGAACTCGGCAATTTCTGTTGGGCAGACAAAAGTAAAATCTTTTGGATACCAGAACATTACCATCCATTTGCCGGCGTTGATATGGTCTTGTGAAGTAATTTCAGAAAATTCTTTACCTTTTTCAGTTGAAATTACTGAAATTTTTTTGAATTCGGGGAACTGTGCCCCGATTGACAATAGGTTACTCATAAAAAAGATCCTCTCTTGAATATTATAAATGTATATAAAAATTAATGCTTTAAATTTAACCTTAAGGGTTTCAGTATTCAAATAGATTCTTCCTATGAAGCAATAGCTATTATTGATTGGACACAAAGGCAAGGATGGTATAAATTACATTACAATTAATATCAATAATTATTTAATATCAAGGAGGATTTATTTATGGCTCAAGTAGCAAGATCAGTAGTTGAAAAAGCAGGCATTGATGTAGATAAGCTACTCGACATGCTTGTGAAAAACGCATCGGCAGAATTAACAACTTATTATTATTACACGATCCTTCGCGTAAACCTAATAGGTTTAGAGGGCGAAGGTTTGAAAGCGATAACCGAAGATGCACGAATAGAAGACCGGAATCACTTTGAAGCTTTAGTTCCGCGAATTTATGAACTGGGTGGAAAACTTCCGAGGAACATGAATGATTTTCATGATATATCAGCATGTCCACCTGCATATTTGCCTGATAACCCAAAGGATATAAACGCAATGCTGAAGATTTTGGTCTCAGCGGAAAGATGTGCGGTTGCAGGTTATACGCAAATATGTAATGTCACTTTCGGGAAAGATCATCGCACTTATGATCTTTCGCTGGCGATACTTCATGAAGAGATAGAACATGAAGCCTGGTTCTCAGAATTTTTAGGTGAAGGACCAAGCGGACACGGCGGCGTAAGGACCCAAGGACATTCTCCTTATGTAAGCAGGTTCTTACCAAACGGTGGAAAATAACTTGTATCAATAAGATGTCTGGAAAAATTGGAGTAAAGGAATTGAGCGATATTTTCTATTATTAACTCAAAATGACCGCTAGTTTTTATTTAGATATAAAAACCGTTGAAACGGTTAATAAATAAAGTTTTATTTTAAGTAACCCACGACTTAAAGTCGTGGGCTGCTTGATCTGGACATTATAAACCAGCCGTTTTAACAGCTTACCTTCAACAGCGGTCAACTTGAGTTATTAAAATATTCCATCACTTTGAAGGGTTGTTGTTGCGTGAGGTTTCTTATTATGTCGTAAGGTGAGTTACTTATTTCTATTATGTCAAGTAAGGATTAAAGTTGAAAGGACTGGTTTATAAAATCTAAGCTGATTTAATTAACAATAAATTTTCCCTGAGATTCATTCTTCGGATTATTTAAGGATCACATTTTAAACGTACCCCATTTTAATTCCCACCTGCATTAATTATATTTATGTAAGAAATTTTATGACCCTAACACAGCTTTATTATATCGTAGCAGTAGATAATTTCAGGCATTTCGGTACCGCCGCAGATCATAGCTTCGTTACGCAACCAACATTAAGTATGCAGATTCAAAAACTTGAGGAGGAACTCGGCGTAATAATTTTTGATAGAGGTAAACAGCCCATAGTTCCAACAGAAATAGGGGGAAAAATTCTGAAGCAAGCAAGAACTATTTTACGGGAATCTGAACGGCTTCAGAATATTGTCGAAAGCGAAACCGGCGAATATACAGGTACACTTAAAATTGGGATTATACCTACAATAGCGCCATATCTTTTACCTTCATTCCTTCAATCATTTATTGCAAAATATCCTAATCTTGAATTGGTAATTGATGAAATAACGACAAGCGAAATTTTAAAAGGGATTCATAAAGATTTAATTGATGTCGGAGTTTTAGCGCTTCCTGTAAACGATCAGGATATTACAGAACGAATACTTTATTTTGAGCCTTTCGTAGCATACGTCGGAAAGAAAAGCCCGCTTTACAAAAAAAACAAAGTTGATGTCGATGATCTTTCAACTAATGACCTTCTTCTTCTTAAGGAAGGACATTGTTTACGCGGCCATGCATTGAAGCTTTGCAAGAGCACTGAGAAGGAATGGAGCCAAGGGAAAAGGAAAATTTTATTTGAAAGTGGTACGCTTGATACTCTGAAGAAACTTGTTGAACAAGATTTTGGTCTTACGCTTCTTCCGTTTCTTGCCATAAAGGATTTGGAAACCAAAGAAAAAATTGCACTGGTTAGAGAGTTTAACCCTCCGGTCCCTAAAAGAGAAATCGGATTGGTGTTTAGCAAAGCATATTTAAAAAGACATCTGATAGAGGCTTTGGCTGAAGAAATAATAAATGTAATTCCGAAAAACCTCCTATCTAAAGAGAATAGCATAATTTTGTAAAAAGACGGAAAGTCAAAGAGGTAAAAAAAATGTTTAAGACGATGGCCAGAATTAAATTTAGTGATTGTGACCCGGCAGGGATATTATTTTTTGGAAGGGTTTACGAACTCTGCCATTCGGCTTATGAGGAAATGATTTCCGGCTTTCACCTTGCTGAAGATTATTGGAGCAATGACGAGTATATAGTCCCGGTTATTAAAAGCGAAGCGCATTATCATCAGCCCATGAGGTACGGAGAGGAAATCTCAATAGAAATTTCAGTCAAAACATTAAAGTCGTCTTCTTTTGAATTGGAATATTTATTAAAGAACCGGGACGCAGTTGAATGCGTTTTGGTTAACACAGTTCATGTTTTTGTTGACAAAAAGACATGGAAGAAAAAAGCGATGAAAAAAGAAATTACTAATGGATTTGAAAGATATTTAGTCGCAAATTAAAAATGGGAGAAAAGACGGAAATAAATCTTGATATTTTAATTCTTAAACATTTCTCTTAATTTTTCTTTTTGAACTTTTCCAAGCTCTGTCTTGGGCAATGATTCGACGGTTAAAATTTTCTTAGGATGTTTAAAAGAAGCAAGTTTCTCTTTAAGAAAAGATTTTATTTCTTCAAGGGTTATAATATTATTACCCTTAACAACAATAGCAGCAGCAATGATTTGCCCCCATTCTTGTTCCATCAAACTGAAGACACATACTTCATTTATTAAGGGATGTTTTAGCAATTCAGTTTCAACCTCTACCGGATTAACATTTTCTCCTCCAGTGCTTATCAAGTCATTGCGGCGCGCTTCCACATAAAGAAAACCATTATCATCTAAAAAGCCATAATCTCCTGTATAATAAAGTCCGACTGAGAATTTCTTTTCCGTTTCTTCGGGATTATTTAGGTAGCCTTTGGTGACTGAATTTCCTTTAATTACTATTTCTCCGGTTTCACCCGGAGGCATAATATTTTTATTTTCATCTAAGATTAATATTTCATTCGGAGGCAAAGCCTTGCCTGCGGATTCTCTTCTTTTAGGAAATTGATCAGGTGTTAATACCGAAACGAATGAACAAGTCTCAGTAGCGCCGAATGATTTTGTTACGTTCCACCCATTTTGGATAGCGCTTTCTATCAATGAGGATTCAATAAAACCTCCTCCGAGTAGGACCCGGCGCAATTCTTTGTTAGGCCTAATGCCAGATTCAATTAATCTTTTTAATTGTGTAGATACTAATGAAACATGAGTTGGATGAAGATATTTTATCGCATTTGCTAAATGTTTAATGTCCAAACTTTCGGGAAAGATTAAAGTAGCGCCGAAGAGAAATGTCCTGACGATAATAGAAAAACCACCGACGTGATAGAAAGGAAGACTTGCCAACCAGCGGTCATTCTCTTGATGACCAAAATATTGATTACCAATCAAAGCGCTTTGTACAAGATTAGCAAACGTAATTTCGACTCCTTTTGGTTTCCCTGTCGATCCGGAAGTAAAAATTACTAAAGCTATGCTATCTAAGTTTATATTGAATTGTATATCATTCTTTTCACTAAGATTATCAAATGGGAAAATAAATTTATGCACACCTGACGAGCCGTACTTGTCGTCCAATTCATTCGAAATAAAAATTCTTTTGCAGCCGGATAAAGAGAGAAGTTCGGATATTTCACTTTCAAGTAGACGGTTGTTAATTAAGACCGGAATTGCACCTGTTATCCATAAAGAAAAAATCAGAACAACAAATTCGGGAGAATTATTGCTTAAGACACCCACATACTCATTTCCACTTATTCCAATTGTATTCAAGTGAGAAATAGTTTCCAAAATTTTATTTTCTAGTTCTGAATATGTGGTTGATTGTGAGCCGAAATAAATCGCAAACTCATTTGAAGGAATATCATTCAAAACGTTGAAAAATTTTTGTGCGAAGTTCATTCTAAAAAAATAAGCTTAGTGATTGTTTTGAAGGAAAATCCTTCCGTTTCTGACAGGGTAAGGATTTGGATAGAGATCATTTTTTAAGAACCTCGCAGTATCAAGCCCGTGAGCAATTTCTTCTTTTACGGTAGATGCAGCAAAGATAGCCCAAGATCGTCCTAAAGATGATTCAAAAGACGATGATATAATAACTTTTAGGTTTTCTCTTTCAGCAATTTGAATAATTTTCAAAGTAGGAATAATTCCGCCTAACAACATTGGTTTAAGCACTAACGCTTTTATTGTGCGTGATTGGATAAAATTCTTAGCGTCGTCGAAGCTTCTAATCGACTCATCTGCTGCTAAAGGGACAGAGGACTTTTTGGACACTTTCTGAAATCCGATTAAGCTGTTTACCGGTTGTTCAACATATTCAATATTAAAGTTTTCCAATGCTTTAAGGTTTTCGATCGCTTCGATTGTATTCCATTTGCCATTGGCGTCAATGCGTAATTTTACGTCATCGCCGACTGCTTTCTGAATCGCTACTAAACAATTCAGATCATCCTTAAATTGTTCTCTTCCGGCTTTTATTTTTAAAATTGTAAAGCCTTCCTTAACTAATCGTAAAGCGGCGGATGCAGATTCGGCAGGGTTTAACAACCCAATTACTGCGTTTACCTTTATTTCAGGTCGTGAAGTGCAATTTAAGATTTCATTCAAAGAAATGTTCGCTTTAACGCATAAAAGATTTAATATAGCTTGTTCAAAACCGTGCCGTAAAGCTGGCAAATCTGACAAGGCTCTCAAACTATCTTCGATGCTTTCAATAAAGTCTTCAGGTAAAATATTAAGATTAAGTTTGAAGTCTTTTAATGCTACTTCATCTTGTTCAAAAGTTTCAGACCCAAATTCGGGGAGAGGATTTGCTTCACCATAACCAGTCTTACCGTCGCTTTCTAATTTTATAATAAATCCTTTGCGTTCAAATAACTTGGCTTTTGAATTTTCAAATTTATTTGAAAGCTCAAGATTGAATGGAGAATATTTTAGTCCGATATTATTCATAAGGCGAGGCCGGCTGCAAAAAGAATTCCAAACAGTGCGGAAAATTTTGCTGTTAGTTCAAGGGTCTTGTTGAGTTGAAGTCCATCTAAAGTATATAGCATTATTACTAGGCGATAAGCAAGAGGTATAGTTAGATAAGGAAGAAAAATCCATGCATGAAAATTAAAAAGTAAAAAAAGAATTGCTGGAATAGCGAAAGAAGCGATTAAGAGAAAAATAAATTGATACCTTGTAAAATTACGACCGAGAAATACTGCTAAAGTATTTTTGCCTGCAGCTTTGTCCTCTTCAATATCCCGGTAATTGTTAACAACAAGAATATTAGTCACCAACGCGCCGACCGGGATAGAAGTTAAGAAAGATAAAAGCGAAAATTCTCTTAAATGCAGAAAATAAGTTCCCGCAGTGCCGACTACTCCGAAGAACATAAAAACAAAAATATCTCCAAGTCCGTTGTAAGCTAGCGGAAAAGGTCCGGCTGTGTATGCAATACCAGCAATTATTGAAATAATGCCGATAATTAGCACAACTATTCCGCAGGCGTAAACTAAATAAAGCCCTAAAAGAAATGCTGTAAAAAAAACTAATATGCTTCCTACTTTCATTTCATTAACTGAAATTAGTCCTGAAGATAGCACTCTAAGAGGTCCTTTTCTTTTATGGTTATCCGCGCCTTTAAGAAAGTCATATAAATCGTTTGTGAAGTTAGTGCCGATTTGGATTAGTAGAGAACAAAGCAATGCAACGAATGAATAAATGAGGAAAAATTTCCCTCTGTTTATTGCAAGCGCTGAACCAACAACGACCGGCACAACGGCGGCTAACAGAGTCTTGGGGCGGCTCGCTAAAATCCAGCTTTGAAATTTTGAAATTCTTTTTAAGTCTTCGTTCATATATTCCTATAGTATTGACTTTTAAATCTTTGTTTTTATGTCAAGATATTTTTATGATAAATTTCATTGCGTTTCATTCAAAATTCAACATTCATAATTCAAAATTGCGGCTTGCCGCGCTATGGTAATTTTGGAAACTTTCCAAAGTTGGGTTTTCTTTTTTCAAGGTATGCCTTTTTACCTTCCTGTGCTTCTTCGCTCATATAATAAAGTAAAGTTGCGTTACCGGCAAGTTCTTGTATGCCGGCTTGTCCGTCAAGTTCGGCATTGAAAGAAGACTTCAGCAGCCTAAGCGCCATAGGGCTATGCTGAAGAATTTTCTTTGACCATTCAACCCCTGTATTCTCTAATTCTTCAACCGGAACAACTTTATTTACCAAACCCATATTAAGCGCTTCTTGCGCGTTATACTGTTCACAGAGATACCAAATTTCACGTGCCTTTTTTTGTCCTACAATTCTTGCTAAATAACTGGAGCCAAAACCGCCGTCGAAGCTACCAACTTTTGGTCCGGTTTGACCGAAAATAGCATTATCGGCAGCAATAGTTAGATCGCAAACGACATGAAGGACATGACCTCCGCCAATCGCATAACCTGCAACTAAAGCAATAACCGGTTTCGGAATACTTCTGATTAATTTTTGAAGATCAAGAACATTTAATCTTGGGACGCCATCTTTACCAACATAGCCTTTATCACCTCGAATCCTTTGATCTCCGCCTGAACAAAATGAATATTTCCCGTCTTTGCTTGGTCCGTTTCCTGTCAACAATATGACGCCTATTGTCTGATCTTCTCTTGAATCGGCAAAAGCATCATACATTTCCGTAACTGTTTCCGGTCGAAATGCGTTGCGCACTTCGGGGCGGTTAATGGAAATCTTAGCAATCCCATCCATCTTTTCGTAAATAATATCCTGATACTCTTTAGATTTTTTCCAATTGAATTTCATTTTTAACCTTGATTATTTCCGGTCGAAAAATATGGAAAACTTTATAAAGTTAGAATTCAGAAAGGAAAGAATTTATTACATCAATAAATTTTCCGGGTTGTTCCAAGTGGCAATTGTGTCCTGCATTTTTTATGATGATATGTTCGGACGTGGGAAAAATATTTACCATTCTTGAATTTAATTCACAATATTTTTTATCTTGCTCACCGGTAATAAGCAAAGTTTTTGATTTGAATTCTTTTAATTTATCAAATAGGGGGAGCATCCTTCCGGCGCCAAATCCTACGAGAGAGTTTGACAAACCGGTTTTGTTGTTCCCTGATTTTTGGGTACGAATTTTATCTAACTTTTCCTTAGGCAAGTTTTTTTGAGAGGCAAATAAATCGATGTTCATCCAGTAGTCAACAAAATCTTCAATTGAATTATCCTTGATATATGAAGCTAATTTTTCATCCTGAATTTGTCTTTCAATTCTTAGCTTTTCATCTTCAATTCCGGCGGAAGAGCTTTCTAAAATTAAGGAATAAATTTGCTCCGGGTTTTCTATTGCAAAATTTAGCGCTACTCTTCCTCCCATGGAATAGCCGACAAGAGTAACCGGCTCATTGGTGAATTGGTATATTAGAAATTTTAACTGTTTAGAAATGGAGGAGAAATTATAATAAGAAGTTCCATTTGGAGAGTCACTCTTTCCATGCCCAATCAAATCAACTGCAACGCATTGATAATTATTATTTATTGAAGGAACGATTTCATCCCAATCACACGCGCTTCCTGTAAAGCCATGTATGAAAAAAATGTAACGCGGTGCAGCGCATTTAGATTCCGAAACTTCTACATTCAATGAAAGATCAGATAATTTTAATTGCATAATTAAACTTGCATCATGCTTTGATTTACTTCTTCCCAATATTTTCTACGCAATTTTACGGATACTGCTGCGTTTGTCTTAACTTCCAGAACGGTTAATTGTTTTTCCTGTGTTGCATGGATGAATAATTTTTGAAATTGTTTCCAGCTTTTTATTGAATAATGTCTGCCGCCGTAGGCTTCTACAAATTTGGAAAAGTTTAATTTGTGCGGCGTTACAAAATATTGCTTAAAGATTTTTCCATAACTCGAGATAGGCAGTATCTCAAAAATTCCGCCGCCGTTGTTATTAATTAAGACAATTGTAAGAGATGTCTTGTACTTTTGAGCGTATAATAGGGAATTTAGGTCATAATAAAAGGCAAGATCGCCGGTAATCAAGATAGTTGGCTTTTTATTAGCTGCTGAAATACCAAGCGCAGTTGAAGTTATTCCGTCAATTCCGCTAGCGCCGCGATTATTATAAACTGTGATAGATTTGTTTTTATTTGATGCGAAATAATCAAAGTCCCTAACCGGCATACTATTGGACAGCATTATGCTGCATCCATCCGGCGCTGATTTCAAAATTTCTTCAATAATTCTGCTTTCGTTTGGAAATTCTGATTCGTCAATAATTTTCTTTTTAAGAATTGAAGACTTTTCTTCTGCATTTTTGATCTTTACATTCCAATCATTGGCATCTCTCACAAAATTATTTTGATCAAGTTTTTGGTTCAAAGCTTTGCAAAATAGAGAAGGTTCGCAAGAATAAGCTGCCTTCGCTTTTTCTGAAGGATCAAACCAGTCGCCATAATTATTTATCATGAACCTGTCTGCACTGCAATTACTTAGAAAAGTCTCTAATCCTTTGGATGTGATTGTCCTGCCGAACTGAAGAATAATTTCAGGTTGAATTTGCTTTGCAAATGTTTCAGAGCGTAGGAAGGCATCGTAGTTAGAAATAATATTTTCTTTCCCGTGTCTGCCAAATCTTAATTGGGAAGTTCCGTCAGCAAAAACCGGATAACCTAATTTTAATGAAAGTTTATCACATTCATTTATAAAATTCTTGCCAAGATTTCCGGGACCTGCAATGATAATTCCTTTTGGCTTTTCTATAACTAATTTTAAGATGTTTTTAACCCATGATTTTTGAGCAAAATTAGCTCCAATTTTTTGAAGGGTTTGAGAATCATTTACATCCGATTTTCCCGCAAACACAAATGTATCTTTGTCTACCTCATCTGTAAAAAATTTTGGTTCAAATGGCTTTTTGAAGGGGAAGTTGATATGCACAGGACCTTTTGCGCTTAATAAACTTTTATCGAACGCCTTATTAGCAGCCTCTTTTAATTTGGCAAGACTCTTAATATTCGGTTCGGGTAATCCGGTATCGTAAAACCACCTGATATGATTTTTATATAAATTGTTTTGGTTGATAGTTTGATTTGCACCTCGCCCGCGAAGTTCCGGAGGTCTATCCGCAGTACAAACAATCAAAGGAACTCGTTGTTGGTATGCTTCAATTATTGCCGGATATAATTCCGCCGTGGCTGTGCCGGATGTACATACAATTGCTACCGGAGTGTTTGTTGCTTTTGCAAGCCCAAGCGCAAAAAAACCGCTGCTTCTTTCATCAACATGTACGAATGATTTTATTTTCTTATTACTTGCAAAAGCTAATGTTAATGGAGTGTTTCTTGAACCCGGAGAAAGTGAAGCATACTTTACGCCGCAAGAAACAAGTACTCTTACAAAAGTATCTGCCCAAAGTATATTACGATTAATTGGAATTTTCATTAAACAAAGATAAAATAGTTTTCAGTTTTAATTCTGTTTCTTGATATTCGGCGTCAGGATCAGAATTCTCCACGATACCGCATCCCGCAAAAGCAATTAATTTATTATTTATTGTAAGCGCTGATCTGATTCCTATGACAAACTCGCCTTCGTCATTAAAATTAAACCAACCAATTATCCCCGAATAAAGTCCACGCTTATATCCTTCTAATTTTTTTATCCATTGTAAGGAAACATCTTTGGGTAAGCCACAAATAGCAGGGGTTGGATAGAGTTCCTTAAGCAATGTATGGAATGTATAAGATGAATCTAAACTTGCAGAAATCTTTGTCCATAAATGTTGGATATTTGCAAGTTTCCTAACATGTGAATTGGTCTCGACAACAATATTACTTGAAAAATTGGAAATAGAATCTTTTATATGATCAATAACGAAACTATGCTCATTATAATTTTTTTTGTCGTTAAGCAATTCCATTTCAATTTTTAAGTCATCTTCCGGAGTATTTCCGCGCGGCGCAGATCCTGCTAATGCATCTACTTCTAAATTTCCGTTGTAAAATTTTGCAAGTTTCTCAGGTGTAGCTCCGAAAAAAGATGATTTGCCATGATGATAAATAAATAAATATGAATCTGAATAATTCTTCCTTAAACTTGGGATAATTTCCGAAAAGTTGGGTTCATCTGAAAGAATTAAATCCACTTTTCTTGATAAAACAATTTTATCGATTTCATTTTCACTTATCTTTTCAAGCGCTTCGGAGACCATGTTCTTCCACTTTTTTTTATCTTTCGGTTGAGAGCCCGAAATATTTCGGATTTTTACCCCATCCTTACTCTTTATTTGAGGTTTATTACTGAAAAGTTTCTCAAGTTTTGCTTTGAATTTGTTTAAAGTAACTCCTTTAGAATAATCCGAAGAATAAACAAAATTATAGAGGAAGTAATTTAATCCGTTGATTTTTAGTAACATAATTTCCGGGATGAACCAAGTTGAATCATTAAAATCCGACCAATCATTATCAGCGTGTTCAACATTGAATTTCATTGCTCCGAGAAAAAGAGGAAAATCCTTGGAGGGAAAGTTTTCCCAATTAGAAACAAAATTCTCTTTCCATTCAGATCGGAA
>JAJYSI010000272.1 GCA_021793635.1 Bacteroidota bacterium | reverse complement strand
CGGTTTTTATAAGGATAACATCCAAGACCATCTACTTAATCCTAAATAGCAATTTCAAAATATTATTTTTATGATCATCATTTTATTATTCTCTTAACACTAGATCAAATTTGGAAATCACACAACAACAGATTTATAAAATAATATGTTAAGAATTGTTAACTATTTTTAATCCGGAACTTGTTCCGATTCTTGAGGCGCCGTTCATTAGCATTGAAATTGCATCTTCACGATTTTTAATACCGCCCGAAGCTTTTACGCCGAGAAGATTTCCCACGACAAATTTCATCAAGGCAACATCGTGAACAGTTGCTCCCCCTTTGCTAAATCCGGTAGAAGTTTTGACAAAGTCAGCTCCTGCTTTTTTTGAGATCATACAAGCTTTGATTTTTTCATCATCAGAAAGTAAAGCAGTTTCAATTATAACCTTGATTAAAACATTTTTAGTTTTTGCAGCATAGACTACTTCAGCTATATCTTTAAATACATAATCGTAATTTTTGCTCTTAAGATTGCTAATATTGATTACCATATCAACTTCCTGAGCGCCTGCTTCAATAGCAGTTTCAGCTTCTTTTCTCTTTATGGAAGTTATATTTGCGCCAAGTGGAAAACCAATAACAGTACAGACTTTAACGCTCGATCCAGCTAATTCATGCGAACAGAAGTCCACAAAACAAGGATTTATACAAACAGAAGCAAACTGAAATTGTTTCGCTTCCGAACAAAGGGTTTGAATTTCCTTAAGAGTAGCATCCGGTTTTAACAAAGTATGATCTATAGCTTTTGCCAAAACGGAATTTGTAAGAGGTACATATTTTGATTTGTGGTCTGAGAAAACTTGTTGTGAATTTTTATCAATAAGGAATTCAGTACTATTAGTCGAAAGCCACTTTAAGAAATTTTCATCCGAGCCTATGAACTCCAAATAAATTTTTTCCACATCCGTAAAAGATGTTTGTTGATATTTTGATTCATTTTCCATTTACCCTCCAATTTTCATATAGGCTTTAAAAGTATTTTTTAGAAGCATGGCAATAGTCATAGGTCCAACACCTCCAGGAACTGGGGTAATAAAAGATGTCAACGGAGCGACCGAATCAAATTCAACATCCCCAACAACTCTATAACCTTTCTTAGAATTTTTATCTTCGACACGATTTATACCCACATCAATTACAACTACTCCTTCTTTAACCATATCAGATTTAACAAAATTTGGGCTGCCGATTGCAGCGATTAGAATATCTGCTTGCCGGGTATAAAAGGAAATATTTTTTGTTGCCGAATGGCAAATAGTAACGATAGAATTAGCTCCCTCTTTTTTTTGAAGCATAATATTAGCGATTGGCTTGCCGACAATATTGCTTCTCCCTAATACGACAACATGCTTTCCTTTTGTTTCAATTTTATATCTCGTTAAGAGCTCCTGTATGCCAGCAGGAGTGCATGAGACAAAAGTATCTTTCCCGATTACCAAATTGCCAATGCTTATAGGATGAAAGCCGTCGACGTCTTTTTTGGGAGAAATTGTTTCAATAACTTTATCTTCGCTGATATGCTTCGGGAGCGGAAGTTGCACCAAGATTCCGTGGTAATTATTATCGTTATTATATTTCCTCACCAGAGCAAGAAGCTCCTCTTCATCAATGTTTGCGCTCAGCTTTTCGACCTTGCTCCTCATTCCAATCTCCTCGCAAGCTTTTGCTTTACTACGCACATAAATTTCCGATGCAGGACTTTCGCCAACCAATATTGCTACTAACCCGGGAATGTTTTTCCCTAATTGGGCAAGCTTTGAAATTTCAATTTTTAGTTCACTTCTAATTTCAGAGGCAGTTTTTTTACCGTCAATTAAAATCATTTATTCTTTTCGTTGATAATTTTTATAAACAAATTTAATGATTATTTGAATTCAAATCTAAACAGCTATCCAAATATTCTTTTAACTTTTTATCTTCTAAAATTTCTTTGGCAAATGGATTAGAATTCTGCCAACCGGTCTTACCATTGCTCCTATAATTTTCCAGGCGACGCAGAGTAATTTCACAGAATACAGGGTTTAAATCAGATGTATAGCATCTTCTATTATTGATTTCTGCCGCTAATAATGTTGTTCCGGAATGCGAAAACAAATCCAGGACTATATCATTTTGATCACTACTCGCATTTATTATTCTTTCGATAGCTTTGAGAGGTTTTTGAGCATAACAGCCATTAACATTTTCTTCCATCCTATAAAACACCTGTTGAATGTCAACCCAGACATTTCCTGCACGAATAAATTCAGATTTACTTCTTTCTGAATTTTCAGTTACTTTTCCGTCGACTACTTTATAATAACCTTTTAATATTTTAGGAATATCTGTGTACTCTGCATTAACATTAAATACCGGATTTCCCTTTGTATAGTATAAAAGCTCTTGGCGAACAGACATCCAATTTTTTTGAGTGCCGTAACCTCGCTGGTTTCGCATAGTGATAAAGCTACGGGAATGAAAGCCGCTATTTTGCATCATTAGAATAAAATCGGGAAGCGGTTGAAGATGATTTTTCTGATCAGCGCCAAGCCAAACGTAAAAGGAGGAATTTTCGCTTAATGAATCAAAGGAATTTTTAACCCAATTCACGCACCAGGCGACAAATCTTTTCTCTTCCATTTCTTCAAAAGCGACAAAATTATAGGGAGGATCTTGCACAGCAAGCGAGGCAGACTCCCCATTCATGAGTTGGTTTATTTCAGAAGCATTTCCGGCGTCAAGGCAGCCGATTTTATGTTTGCCAGTTGGGTCAATCCAAAGATCACCTTTTTTTAATCTACAATAAGGTAGTAAAAGTTGCTGTAATTCTTCATCTGAATCAATTCTAGGTAGCGGAAAGTTTTGCATGAAAGTTAAATCTTTTTTACGAATTCGGGAAAAGTTATTCTTTCAATCTCAATTGTTTTTCCCGTCTCAGTATCAATCTTGAAATACATCGCACTCAGATGAACATCATTTTCTGCTGTTTCATATTTTTGAGGAGTTTGAAAAATAAACCTATTTATTGCAGCCTGACTTTTCATACCTATAACGGACTCATAAGGACCCGTCATACCGACATCGGTAATATAACCGGTACCGTTCGGTAATATTCTTTCATCGGCTGTCTGAATATGGGTATGAGTTCCAACTAGCGCAGTAATTTTGCCATCCAGGAAAATTCCCATTGCTATTTTTTCGGCAGTTGCTTCAGCATGAAAATCGATAAAGATCATGTTGGTTTCATTTTTTAATTTTGCCAAAGCCCATTCGGCAATTCTAAACGGACAGTCAATTGAAGCCATAAAAGTTCTGCCCTGTAAATTTAACACAGCAACTTTCCCCTTCTTCGTTTCCGTGATAATATAACCGTTTCCGTAAGTTCCTTTGGGATAGTTTAATGGTCTGAGTGCCCGCGGTTCAGCGCGTAGATAATCTTGTGACTGATGTTTATCCCACGTATGATTTCCTCCGGTAATAACATTAACGCCTAAATTAAAAAGAATAGAACCTTCTTTTTCTGTACATCCTTTACCATCTGCTGCATTTTCCCCATTCGCAATAACAAAATCAGCTTTATATTTTTGAATCAGTCCCGGTAGCCAAGTTTGTACAATATTTAATCCGGGTTTGCCGATAATATCACCGACAAAAAGAACATTAAGTGGGATCATATTTTCCTAAAATTTTGAGGTGAATATATTTAATTTTAAGACTAATTAAAAGGATACGCTTTAATTAAGATACAAATAATTATTTCACGTGATTAGATTGGGGTATATAAAATAAAAACACTACAGGAAAACCTAAATCGAAGCGTAAATTTTCATAATTGAAATTAGATTATCATTATGGGTATATTTTATTTGAATTAATAGAGATATGAGACATTATATAAATGATAATAGAATATTAGTTGGGGATATTTTGGTTGAAGAATAATATAAACATTCTCTATCGGGATTCTGGTATGACAAATAAAATTTAGACTATGTGTCGCTCCTCCGGAGCTTTAATATTTTTTTTATGTTGATACTCTACTAATGTATCGCCGCTATGCGGTTGGCTTAATTGGCTAAATGAGAAAAGAACCAGCGGTGCAGCATATTATTAGAAAAAAACAAACCAAAAAATATGATAGCCATAGAGTGGCGAAACAAAGATCAAAGGGAAAAAAATATTCCTATCGTTGATATGTGGATTGCTCTGTTAGGGGATTTACCTAAAAGATTACCCAGCATTTTGCGTGAGTCAATATGGTATTTCGGAAGTGGGTGCGTATGATAAATAATGGTTATGCCATTATTGTGAACAGGATTTTAGCTTTATAGGGTACATTTATATAGTTAATTTTTGACGGCAAATCCTGATTTTTCTATAAGTGATTGAGCTTTTTTAGAAGCAGATTCAGAGTCGAAAGAAATTCTAAAAGTTCCGCCTGTTCCCTCTCTTATTTTAAGCAGTTCAATATCTTTGATATTTATTCCCTCTTTGAAAAGTAGAGTTGTTAAATTACTCAGTACTCCAGGTTTGTCATTAACATAAACATAAATATCATAAAGCGGATTTATGAAACCTTTGTTAGTCTTCGGGATTTCATCTCGTTTTATACGTGCGTTCTCAAATAGATTTTCTAATTTCTTCCAATCTCTTTTTTTTATGGACTTTTCTATATTCGATAATTTATTCTGGATAACTTTAATCGCTGTAAGAATATTTTCTTTGTTAAATTCAACTACCGGTTTCCAAATATCAAAATTACTTGAGGCTATCCGGGTCATATCTCTGAAACCACCGGCCGCAAAATCCAGGTAATTTATTTTCTTAGTCTGGTTGGGTAGTGAATTAACAAGATTCACGGCTAAAAGTTGCGGTAAATGACTTACTTTAGCAACAATTATATCGTGAAGTTTCGGGTTTAGAAACTTGATGCGCGTACCAAGGGTTTTAATTATTTCAACCAATGGTTCGGAATTCTCTTTATATGAATCGGATAAGATATAGGTAGAATTCTCAAATAACAGCGGGTCAGAATTTTGGAAACCACCCTGTTCCTTTCCCGTCATCGGATGCCCGCCGATATAGATTCCTTTACTCTTTAGCTTTTTCCATCTTTTTTCAAAGATATTTTTAACTCCAGCAACGTCAGTGATAATTGTTTTATCTTTAATAAGAGGGGCTAATTCCATAAGCGCTTTCAAAGAAAGGTCAGTCGGTAGGCAAAGGAAAATAAAATCTGAGTCAGCGGCTTCTTTTAGAGAATTTAATTCTTTGTCAATGACTC
>JAJYSI010000271.1 GCA_021793635.1 Bacteroidota bacterium | reverse complement strand
GATCTTTACCGCTATCCAGCAGTTATTAAAAAAAAATATTTCCGTAGAGCTTTTGTGCATCGCCGAATCTAGAATTCACATTGAAGCTAATAACATCGGAGTAATTATTCACCCGATAAAAATATCGGGCTATATTCATCCTTTTAGCATCCTTAACCTTGCAAGCATTATCCGTCGCAGTAATTATGATTTAATTCATACTCAAGCATCAAAAGACTTGTGGTTGTTGGTACCGGCACTTAAAATTTTAGGAACCAAAATTCCTTTAATCCTGACTAAGCAGGTCGGTTCTTTTATTATAAAAAAGGACAAACTACACAGATGGATTTACAATCGACTATCTTTTGCACTAGCAATAAGCAATGTCATAAAAAGAAATCTTCTTGAAACATGTCCTTTGACGGAGGATAAAATTCTTCTACTTCACAACGGAATTGATACGGAAAAATTTGATCCTGCAACTGTAAATGCACAAAAAGTAAGGAATGAATTTAAAATTAAAGAAGATGAAACTTTAATAGGTATGATTGCAAGGTTTAGTCCCGGTAAAGGACATGAAGAATTTTTAGAAGCCGCAAAGATTTTAAATGATAAGTATAATAGTCTAAGGTTTATGATTGTTGGTGAAGCAAGCCGTGGCGAAAATAATTATGCCGATAAAATAAAACAGTTATCGGGAGAACTAGCAATTAATAATATAATTTTTACCGGTTATAGAACAGATACACCAGAAGTTTTGGCTGCTATGGATATTTTTGTTTTCCCCTCTCACAATGAAGCCTTCGGAATTGCCTTAGCAGAAGCAATGGCTATGGGCAAACCTTCAGTCTGTTCAAATGCGGATGGCGTTTTGGATATTGCGGTTGAAGGTGAAACTTCATTTTTATTTGAAAATAAAAATGCCGGCGCCCTTGCACAAAAAATTGAACTGTTACTAAAATCTCCGGAGACTATGCGAAGCTTTAGTTTGTCTGCCAGAAAACGAGCAGTCAATTTTTTTGATTTGGAAAAACTAACTGACAGAGTAATTGAAATATATAATTCTTTAACCCAGGCGCAAAAGTAATTTGGCCTGCTTTTCGATTTTAACTGTTAAAACAAAATATTAAGAGAAAAATTTAACCGAAGGTAAAATTATTCTTTGCTCATCAAGTCGCTAATGAACTTCATATTTTCTGATTCGGAATTTGAAATAATAATTTTTATAATTGCTGTTAGCGGAACAGAAAGCAGCATGCCCACAATTCCCCAAATGTAGCCCCAAATTAAAACAGACATAAGAATTAAAAGCGGATTTAGATTTAATCTTTTACCGATCAAATTGGTTTCGATAAGATTGAAAAACAGTGTTTGGATAGCAGCAAGAATCAACGCAATGAGAAGTGCATAGGTAATAGATTCGTATTGAAGTAAAGTCATCACAACCGGCAGAACGAGTGCGATTGCCGAGCCTATTGAAGGAATAAAATTGAAAAGGAAAACAAAAAGTCCCCATATAATCGCAAAGTCTATTCCGAAAAGATAAAGTAAAATGGTAATCACAATTCCGGCTGAAAGATTTATTGCAATTTTTAAGATTATGTATCTTTGAATTTGTTTGGTTATAGCCTTAAATGTTTGAGCTAGTTTTTCTTCTTTTTCTTGCCGCTCAACATTTAATTTATCGCTTATCCATTGGTTGTAGTCGTTGTTAGGCTCTTCGGGCGAGGTTTTATATTTCTTTTCTATTTCTTTTAATTCGGGTTCTACTTTTTTAAATACGAACCGATTTTTAATTGCTTCATAGGTTGTATTGTGACCTATAACTACAAAAATGAAAAAGAAAAGGACGAACAAAATATTTCCCAATACGCTAAATGTTGAAGAAAATATCCCTCCTGCTAATAATTTGTAATCAATTTTAGAGACAATTCTTTGAATAGAAAAATATCTGAAGAAAGGATCGCGAATATGCATCGCTACTGCAGCATCGCTGACAATTTTATTCAACTTATCAGCGTAGCCTGGAATCTGATCGCCGAAGGAAATAAATGATCCGATTATGAAAGAAGAAACACCCCACATAACAAATGCCGTCACAAAAATGTCAAGAAGCAGAACTGCATAGAGCGGAAATTTTTTTTCTCTAAGATAATCGTTAATAGGCGAGAAAATAAAAAAAAGAAAATATGCAATAACAAACGGAATGAAAATATGGCTTAATTCTTTGAGTACAAGTGCAATTACAACTATTCCGATTATTGAAATGAAAAACTTTTCTGTACCATCACTTTTTATATTTTTTGACATGACATGTTAAAATAAATTGTTTGTTAATCAGTTATTTTAAGCCCGACGGTGTTTGTGGCGTTGATAATAGTTTAGTAAACAATGACCATCTCTTAGCTTGATTATTAGCACCGCCGTTGTGTTCGATATAATTTTTAATTAAATCCTGTCCCAAATTATAGTTAATAACATAGCTTCTATATTTTTCAATAAATTTTAATCGTTGTACTGCTTTGTCTTTTGACATCAGAGAATATTTCATTAACCAGTCAATAGTTTCGGATTCGTTCCATTTCCCATCAAGATAATTTCTTGCGGCTTCATTACCGGAATATCTGAGCTCATCAACCAACTTAAGTACTTCATAATATTTATCTGCATCTTTAGGATTTAAACCCGCTAGTGGAAAAAGTATATTCTTTTCAAATTCGACCCGTGAATTTCCTGGAAAGATCATGTCAATTCCAAAGTTTGCGGTTCCTTCGGCAATTAATGATTGTGGACTGAATAATGGGTATACCGTAAATTCCATCCAGCCGTTCTTTTTTACTAAATTTTCTTCCAGCAAGGTGTTGTAAACGTGATGACCGGGATAGCCTTCGTGAGCAGCTAAGTCAATAGCCCTGTCAATATAGATTGGCATGTCTGTATTTATTTGAATCTCACTAAAATAATTTCCTTTATACCAGTTGTATCCGCTCCATGGCTTATTAGTTACATATTCTAATTTAAAGTTTTCATTAGCCGGAAGTTTAATATAATCTAAAGTTTTTTTCTTACACTCTGCAATTGCGGCATTAAAAACAGTATCTAATTTTGCTTTCGGAATGATGAATGATTTTCTGTATTCATCCAGCCGGGTATCCACATTGCCTTTACCAGGTAAGATATTACTTAATTCATCAATAATATTTTGAAAGTGTTCCTTTGTATATGTCGGAACGACGGCGTCATACAATGCTTTGCTTTCTTCATCAAAGGAGAAAGTTCCGCCGCCGATCATGAATATTTTTGCCTTTACAGCCAAAAGCTGTTTATATAAAAATCTATAACGGAGGGTTTCTATTTCATTTGCTTTGAAATTTTTTAAAGCATCTAAAGCATTCAGAAGAGAATCTGTTTCCGCATTACAAAAATTTCTTAGGGCAGTTGAATCTTCAGGTGTCTTTAAATTATCGTGCGGTTGCCAATCTTTTGGACCATAATAAGCATCAACATAATCACTGTCCAGCTCGCCGATTTTTAATACCAGCTTAACATAATTTTCAGAAATATTGTTCATTTTAGATTCCAGTTCTTTATTTAGCGACCCGCTATTTCCCGAACAAGATGAAAGAAGGATTGACGCAAGTAATATTAATAATAAACCGTTTAAAAATAAACTTCTAAGTTTCATTTTACCTCGAAGAATTTATAACCAATTGCGGGGATAGTAAATGAAAATAAATCTCCATTAAACTTTATTTTATTCCCATAGAGCAAATCATTTGCTTCGTGAAGATTGTAAATTGATGGTAGTTTTATGGTTACGGTTTTTTCTGATCCGCTTTTATTTAAGGCTACCAAAATTCTTTGGTTCATATCTGAACGAAGATAAACAAAGCAAGAAGTGTCTGCATCCAGGGGTTCAAAGTCACCGTATCTTAAAGCCGGATTATTTTTCCTAAGAGAAATAATTTTCCTTACATCGACAAGAGTTTCCTTCTCCCAGTTGGAAAGTTGATTCCCAAATCTCATCATACGCCTGTTATCCGGGTCTGCTGCGCCGGTCATTCCAATTTCATCGCCGTAATCTATTACTGGTGTTCCGGGAATCGTTAGAAGATAACTTAAGTATAATTTTAATTTTTTATAACTGGATTCATGCTTTACATTTGGAGGATCATTCCAGCCGAGTTCCGATGCGTCGACATTTCCTGTAAGTGGAATTTCCCCGTCAGCGTATGCCATAAAGCGAACTTTATCATGGCTATCCATTATGTTTCCCATTAAATTGTTATAGCCATAGACAAGGAAGGATTTTTTTAATTCGTTCTCCAGGGGAACAAAGGAAGTTTTTTCACCAACAAAAGTAGGGATGGCAACATCATAAAGATTAAAATTGAATTGAGCATTAAGCTGTCCGTTGTTAACATACGAGCTTACCAAGTTATAGCTGCCAAAAGTTTCGCCTATTTGAAATAAGTTTCTTTTTTCCGGAATCTCGATTTCTTTTTTTAATTTATAAGTTAAAAGTCTCCAAAAACTATTTGGAACATGCTTTACAGCGTCATGCCGAAAACCATCAGCGTCTGTTTCTTTCAACCACCAGATAGCGTTGTTCGTCATTGCTTCGCGAGCAGCTTTGGAGTTGACATAATTAAATGTAGGAAGATAAACATCAAACCATGTTGTTAATCTTTCTTCATCCCAAAGGCGAAGATTTTTTTTCCCGTCAGGAAGATATAATGAGCCAAACCAATCACGATGTTTTTTATAAATAGGGTTGTCAATAAAAACATGATGGGCTACGTAATCAAATAAAATCCTTATTTTATGTTTATGTGCAAGCCGAACTAGTTTTTTAAGCAGGGCCATAGTTCCGAAATGTTCTTCAACGCGGTAAGAATGAAGAGGCCAATAGCCATGATAACCCGTATACAAGCGGTGAGGTGCGGGATATTCACGGTAGGCGCTATCGGGATTATCAACTACCGGGGAAAGCCATAAAGTGTTGACACCAAGGGAATCGAAATAACCGGAATTTATTTTATCTATTATCCCCTGAAAATCTCCACCCTGATAATTAGCTTTGTAAGATAAACCGGGTAGAATTACCGGTCTATCATTAGATGAATCTCCATCGTAAAATCTATCGATCATTATCGAATAAATAATTTGATCTTGAAGTGTAACATTTTTTTCTTCGCCAGCCGGTTTCCCGTTTATAAATCGAACTGTCTGAATATTTGTCGTTTGTCCACTTTGGTTAACCCAGATTCTTACAAGTGGATTTTTTTTCAACTCTCCGGATTTTAAGACAACTGAAATTGTATCTCCGGCAATT
>JAJYSI010000270.1 GCA_021793635.1 Bacteroidota bacterium | reverse complement strand
GTTAAGGGGATCAAGAGTATTGTTGTTTTCATTTTTAACCTTTATAAATTTTAATAAACATCAACAATCTGGACATTTCCTTTTGCCAACCCCAGATTGTCTAGAGCATCATCATCAAACTTTTGTGCGCCTAAATCCCAAGCTTTCTCGAAGCTCGTCAGCGACGTAGTTTCGACCGGTACCCAGATCTCGTCATTACCGTCCTCATTCTTTCGAATAAAATATTTGCTGTCATTTTGTGTAATCAGCCTAGCCTGTTCCGGAGAGAGCTGCGTATTTACAAGTACATTAACATGACCGATTCCGTTTACCGGTTTGTAATCGACAAGTGCAGTCTGTATTCCGACACTTTCAAGCAGAGAACTGTAGCAGACGCTTAGGTCATCGCAGTTGCCGCCTTTTAGTTTCATTGTCTCATGCGGAAATTGTACGTAATCCGCTTCGGCACTTGGATTAGCGGCATAAACAAGATTTGAAACAAAATTATCGAATAAAATTTTTGCCTTATAAAAAATAGAAAGTGCGTAGGACATAGTATCCAGCTCGCTTTTATATCTGCTTAAGACGTTCTTGGCATAGTCCATTGAGTATTCATAATCTTTCTTAATAAAATACCGGAGGTTGACAACTTTGCCGTCCCAGGCATTTATTCCATTAATCAAAATCGGCTTTTGTGCCTGGTCATCCGGGTCTTGATTTGTTGTTGAAAGATAAAAATCAACATAGGAAATACCGGCTTTTTTCTTATCGTAAGAAGACGGAATAATTGTATAAAACGGAACTTCAACAGTATCATGAGGAAGAATAGTTACAACCGGCGATTCAATCTTTCCATTATTCAATCCTTCAACTTTGCTTGACGGTTTAGCATTTACCACATGACCGGTCAGGTTTACTACTTTAGCGACTGCGAAAGGTTTATCAAGATAGTGATCGCTTAGAATGGGAAAAATTTCATTTAAGATATTGACATCTAAAAATTCTACCGAGCGTTCCGGAATGGTGTTTAGAGTAAATGTCAAAGTCAAAACGGCTTTGTCGAAACTATACCGGTTATTGATTATGTTATCAATACCTGTATTTTGAAAATCCGAAAATGTGTGGGTAACGTTTCTATTCGAAAAATATTTTACACCCGACAGAGATACTCCAAAAAGCTTCGTAGAAAAAGTTACGGCAGGAATAATTCCTGCGACGTAAGGTGACTGATATTTATCATGGAAAGCCGTTACGCCGAATCCAAGGCTTCCGTTAAAGGCATCAAAGAAATTATTAAAGCCAAATTGCCAGTCGCGGTTAGTTTCATAAAGAAAATTGAAACCGAGAAATTTGCTCGGACTAATTGAAACTCCTGCCAGAAGTCCTTTATCATTCCTTAATTCGTATTGAGAAATTTGCGGATCTACCGCATTGGCGTTTGCCGTTAAAAAGTTTTGTGTTGAAAGAGAAAAAGAAACAAAATCAGTCGGATAATAATTTAATCCAATATCTCCGCGCCAGAAATTTGCTTTCTCGTCATTGCTTTCACGAACGAGATAGAGAGTATCTGAAAATATAGGGTAGACTGACTCTTGATTAAAGTCCTGTGTAAAATATCTAAGAGTGAACCCGGCACTGAATTTATCCGAGAACTTGTGTGAAAATCCAAAGCCGAAAAGTTCTTTGTAGCTGAATTTGGAATCAAGCGATTGAGTTGTTGAATCCTGCAGAACAATGGATTCACCGTTGTTGAAAATAAAATCTTTTTGATATCCCGGTGTATATCTGGCAGACAAAAAATTATCGCCGATTCTTTTTGAAAGAGAAATAAGATATAAGTTCGAGGTAACATTGTTTGAAAAATCACTGCCGTACAGCATAGATAACCCCCAATCCTTAAGCATAGAAAAGCTTGAAGGATTGCCTTCACAGCTGTTCAGCAAAGTTGTGCCGGAATTTTCAGGAAGCCAATAGCCGGAAAGTTCGAATGAACTTTGAGCTTTAATATTAGCCGCGGATAACATGATAAATACCGTAATAATTTTTACAATATTTTTCTTCAAGGAATATCTATAATTATACTGTGAATACTTTGAGAAAAAATAAAATATGCCTGACCGTGTTCACTGTGCGTAACCCGGAATCTTCTTATAAATGTGAAAACAAACTTGTTAAATATTGTTGCAGGAATATCATTTAACAGCTTTGGCGGAATGACCAGATTTCCTTTATCGAGTGTCCTTATCTTGAATAATGGAAAAGTTGAACCAGTTTTAGATACAGCGCCTATAATCAGATCAACACTGTCAGCCGGATTTAAGCTGTTCCACTCGACTTCTCCGGTTAATGATTTATCGGATTGATGTCCTTTAATTCTAACGGTTCCATTAATTTCATTTGGAGTTGGAACATAAAAGTCAATCGGAGATCCAATTGGACCGCCGTGCATACCGCGCCTTAAATAATATTGGACATGAACTTGAGAGCCGTAGTTAAAATTAAATTGACGGTTGACAACAAACATATTTCCTAAAAGGCTGTCAAGTATATTTCCCTGGTAACTAAATCTTATCCTGTAAGGAGTTGAATCCGCAGTTACTCCGTTAAACATAAGCAAGCCGGGAGTAGAGGACATGTAACCGATAAGCCGTCCGCCTGGTCCCATAACCGGATGAGATTTATCAACGAATAAAGCCTGAGCGAAGGAAAATTTTCTGGTAGAATTATTTTCAGTAACCTTTGTTCCGCTTATGTTAATAACATTTACATTAGAAGGAATAACAGTCGTTACCCCTGTAGTATCATATCCATTGCTGTAAAAAGCATCAGTAGGATCTTTGGTAATGACCTGATATTGAACTTGATTCTGCGTTGAAGGATTATCCTGAACCAGTTCCGTAGGAGCAGGATTATTGCAGCTGCTAAGGATAAATCCTGCAGTTACCAAGAGAATAATATCTAAATAAAAAATTAACTTTTTCATTTGAACCAACATAATATTGTAACAAATTATTTTCAATCTAATTATTCCAAACTACTTTATAAAAAATCAAAAAATCCATTTAATGTTATAAAAAATAATTTCTCCCCACCCGTCAATCCGGGTGGGGAGTTTGCCCTCCGAAATATATTTTATTGAACCAGCTGTTTTCAGCTATCGTTCAATAAAATATGGAACTCCCCAGGTATCTGCTTCAACCGGAGTTGAATCATCGTAGATTACCTGCCGGGGGAAAGCATTTATAACTGCCGTAGAAAATCCAGGGAAGGAATGGGTAACAAAGGTTCCTTCATAGACTTTCACGTAGCCGCTTCCCGAAGGAGTTGAAGAAACTAAGTGAAGTTCCAACTTCTGTCTGTTCATACCGTCCAAACGAGCACCATGAGTTAAAGTAACAAAATCTGTGTCTGCATAAGCGCTTGAAACAGTTGCCTGAATAGTTACTTTCTGGTCATGCAGAAAGTCCGGCATCATTCCCCAGCCTCTATGACCATGCATCTTACCGCCCATCTGACCACGCATTAAATAATAATCATTGGGATCATTAATAATTACAACACTTCCATCAGGCATATACATGGTAAGCTTTGTTATTTGAATATTTGAGTTTAATGTTCCTCCGGACGGAAGAGATATTGCAAGAACACGCCAGTCAAAATTAGTTGTATCGTAACGGCTGTTATTCAATTTAAGTAAGATAACTTTTCTTGTAATTACCGTTGTAAATGGCTTCTGGATTAAAGTATCCTGTGTACGCGTAGTAGAATCGTAAGAAGCTTCAATATAAAGCACACCTTCAAAAGTAGCTGTATAAGTTCCAAACGCAGTATCGCCGACCATTGTATAGGTAAAGTTTTTAGAAACCAGTCTCATCTTTTGCCCAACCTGAAACGGGTAAATTGCAACAGATGTTTTCCCGATTATGTTCATCGCGCTTTCTTCATTATAATTCGGAGTAAATGAAGCGACGGCAGAATCTGATTCGATTACTTTTAACATTGCCTGCTGATCAGCGGTGGATTGAGCCTGCTGCGGTCCGGTTGGAGAATTGTTGCATCCGGTCAAAATCAATATTGTTATGGATATAAAAAGCAGAAATAAACTTTTTGTATTTAATATCCTGTTTTTCATGGTGCCTTCCTTTCTACAAATTATTAAGAATGTTTTATAACTTTTTTTATCATTTCGAAAACTCTTTTCACTATAAATGAAAAATTGTGCCATGTAGCTAATTAAAAGCTAAATTATTATTTTATAGCGAGTTATTATTTTTCTCTAACATTTTGAAGTACCTGGAATTTCATTAATAATGCCTGGAAGGATTCAATCAGGCATATTCAAGTGGAATGAACGTGAGGAATTAAAATTTTAATAATCTTAATCAATATGGAATTTTGACTATCCTACTTTAATTAACAATAATAAAAAATAACGGAGGTGCTTTATGTTAAAAGAATTTAAAGAATTCGCATTAAAAGGGAATGTACTTGATATGGCTGTCGGTATAATAATAGGTGCAGCATTTGGGACGATTGTCAGTTCATTAGTTAAAGATGTTATAATGCCTCCAATAGGCTTGCTTCTTGGTAATGTTGATTTCTCCCAGCTGTACATACTTCTAAAATCCGGATCTAAAATTGCCGGGCCATATGCGACCTTAAAAGATGCGACTGCAGCAGGCGCTGTTACACTTAACTACGGATTATTTATAAATAGTGTAGTCAGCTTTGTAATAGTTTCTTTTAGTATTTTTATGGTAATAAAAGGATTTCAGCAGTTTAAGAAAAAAGAAGTTCCGGCAGCGGCAACAACTAAAGAATGTCCATATTGTGCTTCGAAGATTTCAATAAAGGCAACAAGATGCCCGAATTGTACTTCGCAGCTGTAAATTCAAAATAAAATAAAAAAGGAGTAATAATGAAGTTAACCGGTTTCGTAAAAATATTTTTTCTGTTTCTTTTTTGTTCATTAATAATCTATCCGCAGGCAAACAAATCCCGAACGCTGTTTCAGTCGGCACCGTTTATTGGATTGCTAGATGGAGCAATGAATGGAGATTTCCCAATTTCCCAAATAACCCGACACGGTAATTTTGGTGTAGGTACATTTAACGGCGTTGACGGCGAAATGATAGTTCTTGATGGAAAAGTTTACCGCGTTAGTTACGACGGTAAGGTATCCCAGCCGCCTAAAAGTGAGCAATCGCCTTTTGTTACCGTAGTTTTTTTCCATGGTGATAAAACTTTCCATATAACTAACGAAAGCGATTATAAAAAGCTTACGGAATTCCTGGATAAGAACCTTTCCAAGAATTTGATTTATGCTATAAGAGTAACCGG
>JAJYSI010000269.1 GCA_021793635.1 Bacteroidota bacterium | reverse complement strand
GTCTGGACAGCCTTAATATTGGCGGCGGGTTTCCCATAAAAACCTCTCTGGCTTTTGAATATGACTACGCTTACATGATAGACGAGATTGTCAATCAAATTCAATTGAGATGTCAAGAAGCCGGTGTTTCCACCCCGCATATATTTACAGAATTCGGCAGTTTTACCGTAGGGGAAAGCGGTGGTACTATCTACCAGATTTTATATCAGAAGAAACAAAACGACCGCGAAAAGTGGAATATGATCGATTCTTCCTTTATCACCACTTTACCCGACAGTTGGGCCATTAACCGTCGGTTTGTGATGCTGCCGATCAACCGCTGGCAGGATGAATACGAAAGGGTCTTTCTTGGTGGCCTCACTTGTGACAGTGAAGATTATTACAACAGCGAGCAGCATGTACACGCCATTTATCTGCCAAAATACCATCAGGATAAGCCTTTGTATATCGCTTTTTTTCACACCGGAGCCTACCAAGAAACCATAGGCGGATTCGGCGGTTTGCAACACTGCCTGATTCCTGCACCAAAACATATTTTAATCAATAAAAATGAGGAGGGAGAAATCACTACCGAATTATTTGCTCCTCAACAAACCAGTCAACAATTCTTAAATATCTTAGGTTATGACAACTAAAACCTATGCCGGAATCCCAGAGGAATATTCAAAAATAGGAACGGCAAACATTGTCTTAATTCCCGTGCCTTACGACGGCACAAGCACTTGGCAGAAAGGAGCCGATAAAGGCCCGGAAGCTTTTTTAGAAGCTTCTGAAAATATGGAGCTTTACGATATCGAAACCGATAGTGAAGTATATACCGAGGGGATTTATCTCGCCGACCCCGTTTCCGAAAACGCCACTCCCGAAAGCATGGTCGAAGCAGTGCACGATGTAGTCAAAAGCTATATTAAGCGCAATAAATTTGTCACCGTTATAGGAGGGGAACACTCTGTTTCTATAGGAAACATCAGAGCTTTTAACGAACGTTTTGACAACCTCAGCGTCTTACATATCGATGCACACGCCGATTTACGCAAAGAATATCTCGGCTCTGCCTGCAATCACGCCTGTGCTCTTTATGAAGCCAGTCAAAATACAAATCTCGTTCAAGTCGGAATCCGTAGTATGGATAAATCTGAGACTTATGTCATGGATGAAGACAAAATTTTCTTTGCTCATGAAATGGTGGAAGATGAGTTTTGGATGGACAATGTCATCGAACGTTTGGGTGAAAACGTCTTTATTACCTTCGACCTCGATGCTTTCGACCCTTCGATTTTACCTGCAACAGGAACACCGGAACCCGGAGGAATGCAGTGGTATGAAACTTTGGAATTCTTAAGGCGTGTTTTTGAAGAAAAAAATGTGGTCGGGTTTGATATTATGGAACTCTGCCCCAATCCCAATCATCCCGCCTCAAACTTTGTAGCTGCCAAATTGTATTACAAAATGTTGAGCTACAAATTTTTAAAAGACGAAGAATTTGAGGAGGATGAAGACGATTTCAGTAACAGTTTAGGAGACAATTTAAAATTTAACAACAACGAATATGACAACTAAAGGTCCAATATCAAAATTTATAGAGCATTACTACCTTCATTTTAATGCCGCAACAGTAGTTGATGCTGCAAAATCTTATGAAGAGCAGCTTGAGAAAGGTTCAAAAATGCTGGTTTCTATGGCCGGTGCCATGAGCACTGCCGAGCTCGGTAAGATTTTTGCAGAAATGATCCGCCAAGATAAAGTGCATATCGTATCTTGTACCGGCGCCAATTTAGAAGAAGATATCATGAATCTCGTGGCACACAATCACTACAAACGCGTGCCACACTATCGCGATTTGAGTCCGCAAGAAGAGAAAGATCTACTCGACAATCACTATAACCGCGTAACAGACACTTGTATTCCCGAAGAAGAAGCCTTCCGCAGGCTTCAAGAACATATCTTTAAAATCTGGAAAGACGCCGAAGACAAGGGAGAGCGTTATTTTCCTCACGAATATATGTATAAGCTCCTCCTTAGCGGTGTTTTAGAAGAGCATTACGAAATCGACATCAAAGACTCGTGGATGTATGCTGCCGCCCAAAAGAACCTTCCCATCGTTGTTCCGGGCTGGGAAGACAGCACTATGGGCAACATCTTTACAAGCTATATCCTTAAAGGGCAACTCAAGCCCAGTACCATGAAAAGCGGAATTGAGTATATGGAATTTCTGGCCAAATGGTATCCTAAAAACAGTGAAAAGGGAATAGGATTTTTCCAAATTGGTGGCGGAATTGCAGGAGATTTCCCAATCTGCGTCGTTCCTATGCTTTATCAAGACATGGAAATGACCGACACCCCGTTTTGGAGTTATTTCTGTCAAATCAGCGATTCAACCACAAGCTATGGCAGCTATTCCGGTGCGGTTCCCAACGAAAAAATCACTTGGGGGAAATTAGATATCGACACCCCAAAATTTGTCATTGAAAGTGATGCCACTATTGTGGCACCGTTAATCTTCGCTTATTTACTGGATATGTAGGAATCGCGTACAGTGTAATTAATGTATATGTAAGCTGTACAATGTGATAAAAATGCCATGGAGACAAATCCCCATGGCATTTTTCACTCTTATAAAAGAAGAGGTTCTATTTATTCTCTGAAGATATAAGGGTTACTAAAAATCACCTCTCAATGGCCTTCAAAACTCTACTTTCCTGAATAACAACATCGCGCATTAACAAATTAAGAGGGAATTTCTTATGTTTTGATAACTTAAAACCTTTTAAAATATTATATAACGAAGAAGCCGTAATCAACGATAAGTTTAATTCATATTCCAATCCACAGTCTTTTACGAATTCATCTGAAAACTCTGGAGCAATCAATATTGATTTCTTTACGGTATAGTCGTTTTTACGAGCAAGTTGAACATAAGATTTCATTTGTCTTGAGACCGAACTAAACTTGTTATATCCACTCTCCTTAACCGTTTTACACTCTATAAGCATTAAATTGGTATTATCAAGTTTAATTATAATATCTATTTTATCCTTCGAAGTATTCAATTCTTTTCGTAGCTTTTCATCGACATTAAATCCTAATTTCTCAAATATCTTTTTTGTAAGCTCTTCAAATTTAATCCCGAGTTTAGCCTCCTTAACCACCAATCCATTCTCTTTGATGGCAGAAATATTTCGAAAACCAATATTTTCATAATTTTCTAAGTAGAGATTTTCCGAATCTTTATAAGCTTCCAAAATATTCAAAACCAAATTACCTCTGGAGTTAATTTCCTTATCTAAACAGAAAACCTTAAGATCCGCTTTAGAAATTAACTCTAAAACATCTCTTGGTTTTATATTATAATCAATCAAATAATCACATCTTAGAACACTTTCTTCCTGAAGCTCAAACTCCTCCTGCAGTTGCCCATTCAGATCCGGAAGACCCTCAGCCAAATCAATCAGCAATTTCTCGTACCCATCAGTCGAGATACCCACTTTGTCATCTTTTTCTATATTTTCAAAATGTAATACTAAATTATCTATCTTTTCTTCTAACTTACTACCTTTAACAATAGAAGCCATATTTAGTCCTTTAGATAGACTATTAATAAAATTCTTTCTTTCAGTAAGTGTGGTCCCAGGTTTATGGACATCCTCCATTAGAACAGATGAAAATGACACCCCATTATTAATAATTGATTTTATTTTTTGAACTTTTGAAAGTTTTGTGTCAATTTGATACTTTCTACAAATTAAATTTAGTTCAGGGTCTCGAAAAAGTCGTAACACTCGTCTAAAGAATTTATCTGCAACTGCTTTGCCTCTAACTTTTCTAAGAATCCGAACAACCTCATCCGCAACATATATTGTATTTGTCTTCTTAGAATGAAAAATAACTCCAAGACTCTTCAAGTCATTTACGATGTCATCTATTGTAAGCTTCTCAACAGGAATAATCTGATATTTTATGAGTTTAATCTCTTCCAAAGAAAGAGCAAGTTCCTCAGACAAGGTCGATAAAATTGTTTCTTCGTCAAAAGTAATTTTTCTCTCTTGATTATTTAAATCATCATTCTGATAAGCAGTCTCCAAACACGAACGGTATATTCTATAATCTCTCTTCCTCCATTGATTAATATCAGAAGAATTATTCTTCATATTTTCTTTAAACGAAATTAGTCTTTTATCAAAGTCTGCCAGCTCAATCTCATATAACCGAGCAAGCCAATCTCTCTTCATAATACAGTTTCCGTCACGGTAAATGATGTCACATAAAATATCAAATTGAGAGGTAGAGTTTAATATCTCCCCATTAATATATTCCAAAAACTCTTTTTCAATATGATTAAAAACTTTTGAAACGTTAAGGCTATCCATATTCTTCAAATCACCACTATATCCCGTCAAAATATCCTCAACCTCCTCAGCCTGTTCCGGCTGATCAGAAATAATCTTATCTATAATTTTTAAAAATGAATTCTTTTCAAATGAATTAAGATTATCCAAAATCTCGTTCAATTTCATTATTTCTTAAATTTTTAGTTACAGGTAACAAGATACAGAAATAATTTTAGAAATTATTAACATTTCTATTAATACTACAAATAATATCTCTAATTCATTTCGGAATAAAAAATTAAAGCCATTAAAAGAAACGTTTGATTTAACGATTCTCAAAACCCTATAACCACTGTAAGTTGCTAGAAGCAGTATTAAAAGTATAGCTCAATAAAGGGTTTTAAATTACTTATTGTTGAATAATTAAACCAAGTAGAATACCGTAACTTAAAATCAAGCTCCAATTTCTTTTAATAATTTAGAGAGTTTTTGAGTCAACGACCTCCATTCCAATTCCTTGAAAAGTTTAATCTCTCACTTTTTTGGTAATTGTTTTACCAAAGAGAAAATCACTTGGGGGAAATTAGACATCGACGCGCCAAAATTTGTCATTGAAAGTGATGCCACTATTGTGGCGCCGTTAATCTTCGCTTATTTACTGGATATGTAGGAATCGTTACATTGTAATAATGTAAGTTGTACAATGTGATAAAAATGCCATGGAGATAAATCCCCATGGCATTTCTTCTTTATACTATGAAAACAAGTTTAGAATATTGGTCTTAGCCTTAAATTACCTCCCTTGCCCTTTTAGGCTATAAGCTAAAACCAGACCGATAAAAGGTGTAAATATTGTAACAAGAGTCAAAATAGTCTTTATGCTCCCTTTAAACTCTTTCTCCTTAATAATTCTGAAGCTCATAACTATAGCTATGATACTTAGAAATAGAATTATATAGAACACAGATGACTTCATGACTTTTAGTATTTTATAATGCTAAATACATTATACCCAATCA
>JAJYSI010000268.1 GCA_021793635.1 Bacteroidota bacterium | reverse complement strand
CTGGTGCTGATATCATCGGTACAAATTGTGGTAATGGCATCGAAAACATGGTTCGCATTGCCAAAAAAATTCGTATAGTCGATAAAAAGATTCCAATACTTATCCAGGCCAATGCTGGATTGCCGTCTATGATAAATGAAAAAGTTGTGTTTTCGGAGACACCCGACTTTATTGCAAAATGGATTTATCCATTGATAGATGTTGGGGCAAACATAATCGGGGGATGTTGTGGCACTACACCGGAACATATCCGGAAAATTGCCGGAGTAGTCAGGAATAGTAAAGGTTAGTTTTATGTTTAGCTGACACGTACCTATTATTTGCTATTAAAAAGAAAATGAATAAATAAAATTTGAGTTATTGCTTCGAAAGCAATTGAGGAGGTTATGTCGATAGGAAAAATTAAAATTGAGGAGTTGGAAAAAGAATTTGGTAAATAATTATAACTTTACTTATAATAACCTTTTCTGATGCAATGACTAGCATTTCTTTATTTATAATGAGTCCAAATTCTAATGACCTTTACGGTTTTTATATTTTCATAGACTTGATAAACTATTCTATGCTGGATATTTATACGCCGTGAATATGACCCTTTCAAATCTCCTACTAGCTTTTCATACGGGGGTGGGTTCTGAAATGGGTTTTTCTCTAAAATTTCTAATATGCCTAATGCCTTTTCTTTAAGACCTGCTGATTTAAGTTTTTTTGCATCACCTTGTGCTTGCTTCGTGTAGACTATATTCCAGTTTACCATGAGAGTTTTTTTGCACATTTCTCAACAGGTGTTTTCATCCCTTTTATAATTGATTCCCTCATTCCCGGAATAGATATTAAGAATAGCGTTTCTTGTATAGACTGCCAGTCTTCCTCCGATAATAGCACAGCATTTGTCCTCTTTCCGGAAATATGTATGGGCTCATTTGCTTCGGCAGTTTCATCTATCAATTTATATAAATTATTCCGTGCATGCGTTACTGTCACTGTTCTCATTTTTATATCCTTTTTATTACAAACGTACGTAATTATGTACGTATTGTCAATATGGGAAATTCAGCCAACATCGCTTCATGACAAAACTCCCCATTTAACTTATCAAATTATTTTTCTAATCCTTCCTCATATCTTTACACCCTTATTTTACATAATATATTTCAATAAATAATTCCGGTTAGTATTTTAGTAATATTTGCTAACTGACAGGATTGTGATTTCTAATTGTATACATGGTTTTACCTGCAATTTGAAATTATTATAAATTTTTCTAGGTCGGACGTGGCAAGTCCGTCAGGATTGCAAAGCTTCCTGCAGGTTGAATAACAAAATTATTTTCAATAAGTTCGCACCGTCATTAAAATAGAGTTTCTGAAAAATATTTTATTTTTCATTTCGATGGATCCGCTAAGGATTCGGATGAGAAATCTCTTAAAAAAGGAGATTTCTCCCTTTGCCTGCCTGCCTGCCGGTAGGCAGGGTCGAAATGGCAGAAGAAAGGAAAATTTATTTTGCAGAAGCTCTAATAAATTAAAAGTTATGCCAGTATGCGATATCAAATCAAAAAAACTTACTTATCTCAATTCCGGTTATCTAAACAAATTCCCCGAAATATCATCATAAATTCTAAATATTCATAACAGGTGTAAAATGAAGTCAGTTAAATTGTTTTCATTCATTCTTGTATTGTTAATCCCATTTATTCTTAATGCTAAGGAAGATAAATCCGGCAAGGAAAAGGACTCACTTAGTTCTTCTACTTTTAGCGGACTAAAATTAAGATGCATAGGTCCGGCTGTCACTTCGGGAAGAATAAGCGACTTCGCAGTTAATCCGAATGATCCTGCGGAATATTATGTGGCTTCAGCTTCGGGCGGGGTTTGGAAGACCTATAACGACGGAACAACCTGGGAACCAATCTTCGATCACGAAGGTTCTTTTTCAATCGGTTGTATTACAATGGACCCTAATAATCATCATGTTATATGGGTGGGCACGGGAGAAAATAACAGTCAGCGAAGTGTATCATACGGTGACGGAATTTATCGCTCTGACGACGGAGGAAAGTCCTGGAAGAATATGGGACTGAAAACTTCTCAGCATATCGGGAAAATCATTGTTGACCCTAAAAATTCTAATATAATATATGCAGCTGCACAAGGTCCGCTTTGGGCTCCGGGCGGAGATAGGGGATTATACAAAACTACCGACGCCGGAAAATCATGGAAGGCTGTTTTAACTATTAGCCCTAATACCGGCGTTAGTGATTTAGTGATGGATCCTCGCGATCCTAATGTCTTGTATGCTTCTGCTTATCAACGCAGACGTCATGTTTTTACCTTGATTGACGGCGGTCCTGAATCAGCTATTTATAAATCTACCGATGCAGGAGAAACCTGGAGCAAATTAACAAATGGAATTCCGAAAGTTGATTTGGGCAGAATCGGACTAGCAATTTCTCCGGTCAACCCTGATGTCCTTTATACAATCATTGAGGCGGAAGGCGACAATGGCGGTATATTTCGCTCTACTGATCGAGGAGCTTCGTGGGAAAAAAGATCCGGTTATATGACTACAAGTCCGCAATACTACAATGAAATTTACTGCGATCCGAAAGACGTTGACCGCGTTTATGTTATGGATACATTTTTACATGTGACAGACGACGGCGGAAAAACATTTAAGATGCTTGGTGAAAAAAATAAGCACGTTGACAATCATGCAATTTGGATAAATCCGAATAACACTAATTATTATCTTGTAGGATGCGACGGCGGTGTTTACGAAAGTTTCGACCGCGGCGCTAACTGGCTTTTCAAAAGTAATCTTCCCGTTACTCAATTTTATAATGTAGATGTTGATAACACAAAGCCGTTTTATTATGTCTACGGCGGAACTCAAGATAATAATAGTCTCGGCGGACCTTCTCAAACTATAAGCGCTTCCGGAATCGTTAATTCCGATTGGTTTGTTACAACGGGCGGTGATGGATTTGTTTCTAAGATTGATCCCGAAGATCCAAATACAATTTACGCAGAATCTCAGTATGGAGTTCTAGTCCGCTATGATAAAAGAAACGGCGAACAAGTCGGGATTCAGCCACAACCCGGAATAGGAGAGGCTCCGTTTAGATGGAATTGGGATTCTCCTGTTATTATTAGTCAATTCAATCACAAGAAACTTTATTTCGGTGCTAATAAATTATTCGAAAGCACCGACCGCGGAGATAGCTGGAAGGAAATTAGCGGTGACCTAACCCGCCAAATTGACCGTGACAAACTTAAAGTTATGGGTAAAGTCTGGAGTGTTGACGCCGTAGAGAAAAATGCATCTACGTCTTTCTACGGAAGTATTGTATCATTAACAGAATCACCGTTGAAAGAGGGATTGATTTATACCGGCACGGATGACGGTCAAATTAGCGTTACAAATGACGATGGCAAAACATGGGATAAGTATGTAAAATTTTCCGGCGTGCCCGATACTAGTTACGTGAGCTGCTTGCGAGCGTCAAACTTTGAGCCGAACACCGTTTATGCCGCTTTTGATAATCATAAAAGAAATGATTTTACTCCCTATTTATTGAAAAGCAATGACGGAGGTAAAACATGGGAATCAATCGCAGGCAATCTTCCTAAGAACGGATATGTTCATACCATTATTCAAGATTATAAAAATCCAAAATTACTTTTCGCGGGGACTGAATTCGGTTTATTCTTTACAATAGACGGAGGCAAAAAATGGGTTCAGTTAAAAGGCGGACTTCCGACTATTGCAGTAATGGATCTTGCAATTCAAAAAAGAGAAAATGATCTTGCAGTTGCTACCTTCGGACGCGGATTCTATATTCTCGATAATTATTCACCACTTCGTGATCTTACAGCCGATTCATTGCAGAAATCAAGTATGCTTTTTCCTGTGAAGAATCCTTTGTTATATATCCCTTCGCAACCGTTAGGGGATAAAGGCAAGGCTTCGCAAGGCGCTGCCTACTTTACAGCAGACAATCCGCCTTTTGGCGCATCTTTTACTTATTACCTAAAAGAATCAATCAAAACAAAAAAAGAATTGCGCCGCGAAGCTGAAGCAAAATTAATTAAAGAAGATAAGCCGGTTCCTTTCCCGTCTCACACAGAACTCCGCGCCGAGGATAGTGAGCCTACTCCTTATCTCTTATTTACAATTTATGATGATGCAGGAAATGTTGTCAGAAAATTAACAGCTAAAGCAGATGCAGGCATCCAAAGAATTACCTGGGATTTGCGCTATCCTTCAACTGATCCTGTAAAAGCTCCGGGTAAAGAGTTTTCAAATACAAGCAGCGGTATGCTCGTTCCTCCCGGGACTTATAGCGTTTCTCTTTCTAAATGCGTTGACGGAGTAATTACCGAGTTGAACGGTCCACAGTATTTTACGACTGAAGTCCTGGGCGCTTCTAATTTGGCTGCAGACGATAAAAATGCTCTTGCAGCTTTTCAGAAGAAAGTTTCTGAATTGAATAGAGTCGTAATGGGTGCTGTGAATGTCGCTAATAATCTTTCATTGAAAATTAAATTGATAAATACCGCTTTACAGAATACTCCAAGCACTGCTTATAGTATGATGAAACAAGCAGATTCTATTGAAGTACAAACGGCAGAAATTATCCGTCAGCTTACAGGAGATAAGAGTTTAATAAATAGAAATATAAATGTACCACCGTCTATCGTTGACCGTGTGCAGGGAATTATCGGAGATGAATGGCAGTCAACATCGGCGCCTACGCAAACCGATATAAATTCATACAAGAATGCGGGCGAAATGTTCTTTCCTCTTCTTTCAAAATTAAAATCTTTGGTCAACGTAGATCTTAAGAATTTAGAAAATGAAATGGAAGCTGCCGGCTCACCCTGGACTCCCGGAAGAATACCGGATTGGAAAAAGTAAAACATCTATGATCTTGATGTAATTACTTAAACGTAATTACATCAAGATCTATTTATCCTTTCATAAAGTGTTCAAAGAAATCTATCGGCAAGCAATTTCAAAGTTGTTAATATAACAACAGTAATAAAAATAGGACGGATAAATTTCGCTCCTTTTCTAATTACTAATCCTGAACCAATCTTAGCTCCTAATACTTGTCCGATTGCCATTGATATACCGGCAGCAAAGATTATTTGACCACCGATCAGAAACAAGAAAAACGAAACCATATTACTCGTAAAATTCATAACCTTTGCAAAGCCCGTTGCTTTTGTAAAGTTAAAGCCGAGCATAGTTACAAAAGCTATTGCCCAGAATGAGCCTACTGGAGGTCCAAAAAAACCATCATAAAATCCTAATGTTAGTCCGAATACAGAATAAAAAACCTTCTAGATAATCTAGGG
>JAJYSI010000267.1 GCA_021793635.1 Bacteroidota bacterium | reverse complement strand
ACATTCTTACATAGGCAGTAATGGCGATCCCAAAAGCAAAATTTATGATTTTAGCCGGATAGTGAATGAGTTAGCACCACAAGATTTACAAATTGCCTTTATGAAATTTTGCTATGCCGATATTAAAGCGAATACAGATATCAATGAAGTTTTCAAATGTTATACAAATGTAATTGACTCACTGCAAAAAAAGTATCCCGGATTAATAATAATACACTTTACAGTTCCATTGACCTCCAAGAGAACATTTATAATGGCAATTAAAGATTTCATAAAAGGACGATCAGACAACAGCCTTTTAGATAATTTAATGAGGAATAAATACAATCAGCTTCTTTTATCGAAATATTCTTCAGATAAAATATTTGATATTGCGAAAATAGAATCAATCTATAAAACAGGTACGCGAGAAAAAGAAATTTATAACGGGGACTCAATATATTTTTTAATTAACGACTATTCTATAGATGGCGGACATTTGAATGAAAAAGGTCAAAGTCTTATTGCATCCAAACTTATATCCTTTATCTCCAATCAAGAAATCAACAAAAGATATTCAAGTTATTACAAATAATATTTTATAAAAATATCTTTACAATTATTTTATGAACCGAATGTTTTGGGACTTCTCACCTAGGTATTTTGATAACATAGCCATTATAGATAGTGATCATAATAGAGCTGCAACTTATGGAGAATTAGATTCTGACTGCAAAAGATTAGAGCACTATTTATTTCAAAACGAAAAAAAATTAGCATTCCTGTTTTGCGAGAACTCTTATTCTTGCCTATTAGCTTATATCGGACTACTTAGGAGCGGACATGCAATCGTCATGTTAGATTCCAAAATTAATAATGAATTAAAAGAAAACTTAATAAACCTATACTCACCGGATCTAATTATTACAACTGCAGAAGAATTATTTAAGGGTTACAAGAAGCGAAGCATCGAGAACGGAATTAAAATCAATATAATTGAAAAGAAGCCATCCAGTATAAAAATATTTAAGGATTTAGCAATATTATTATCTACTTCAGGGACTACCGGAAGTCCAAAGCTTGTCCGATTAAGTTATAAAAATATTCAGGCAAATGCAGAATCAATAGCACAATATTTACAAATAACGGAAAATGAGAGACCTATTTCTAGCCTTCCTCTAAATTATTCTTACGGTTTATCAGTAATAAACAGTCATTTTTTGAAAGGTGCATGTATAGTATTAACAAAGCATTCTTTTGTATTAAGAAATTTCTGGAAGACATTTAACCAATATAAATGTACATCATTTGCTGGTGTGCCATACAGCTATCATCTATTAAAGAAGATTAATTTTGATAAACTTGAACTGCCTACACTAAAAACTATGACTCAGGCAGGCGGAGCATTAAATGAAGAGATGCAAAAATATTTCTATGATTTAACGAAAAGCAGAGGAATAAAATTTTTCATCATGTATGGTCAAACCGAAGCAACGGCTAGAATCTCATATGTTCCATTTGAACATCTTAGAAATAAAATTGGATCAATCGGAATTGCAATTCCCAACGGTAAATTAAAAATATTTTCAGGCGATAAAGACATAACTGAAACAGGCAATGAGGGTGAACTTATATATTCAGGGAGAAATGTTATGATGGGTTATGCTATTAATAGAAAAAGCCTAATTAAAGGTGATGAACTGAAAGGTGTTTTACATACAGGAGATTTAGCTAGAAAAGACAAAGATGGATTTTTTTTTCTTACAGGCAGGATGAAAAGATATGTTAAGGTTTTCGGATTTCGAATTAATCTGGATGAAATAGAAAGAATGGTTGAAAATTACACATATTGCTCGGCAGCGTGTTTCGGGAATGATGGGAGTATAAATATCATTATTCAATCTAATAACAGCGCTTTACCAGAAATTGTTCAAAAAAGATTACATGAAATATTTCACATTCATCACTCGGTTTTACATATCAAGGCTGCAAGTTCAATTCCTGTAACTTCCTCCGGTAAACGCGATTATTTAAAAATAGAAGAAGCCTTTCAAGATAACGAATAGTTATAACAATCCTAATCAAAATAATTAATTAAGATTCTGAGTAACATATCATAAACAATGGTAAAAGCTGTTTATAATGAAATTAATTAGTAAGCTTTTAAGTACAATAAGTTTCTCAATTAAACATTGGAAATATAAAAATAAGATAAAAAGTATGATTGGGAATGGATTAAAGCTTGGCAAAAATGTCACCATAATGCCTGGTGCTATTATTGACGATAGATATCCATATTTAATTAGCATCGGTAATAATTGTTCGCTAAGCAACGGCGTTATAATACTTGCGCATGATGCCACTACTTTCAAATTTACAGATGGATATGCAAGATTGGGGAAGATTGAGATAAAAGATAATTGTTTTATAGGAACAAATGTTATAATCTTACCTGGAGTTACCATCGGACCGAATGTATTAATAGCAGCGGGCTCAGTTGTAAATAGAGATATACCCCCTAATTCATGTGTCGCAGGTGTTCCGGCAAGAGTATACCAAAAATTCGACGAATTTATTGAGCAACATAAAAAGGCAGTTAATGAATGCCCTTCCTTTGAGTACTATGAGTTTAATTCACCAGGTAAAAAATTTAGAAATGAATTAGTAAATCTTATCGAAATTAAAAACATATATGTTAGAGGATTTGACGGAAAATTCCCTTGGACAATCACGTGATAATAGAATTAATTTAATATGTAAATATAAATTTAATTTAGAACTGCAAGGAGGCTAGTGTGGAACAGATTGAAAAACTTAAAGCGTTCATTACTAATAATTATTTGTTTGGTAAAGAGGATAAATTAAGCTACGAAACAAATTTATTAGAAAAAGGAATAATAGATTCAACCGGAATTTTAGAGTTAGTTTGCTTTGTTGAAGAAACTTTCAACTTCTCTGTTCAGGATGATGAAATTATTCCGGAGAATTTTTCTTCCTTAAATAAGCTGAATGATTATGTCGACAGAAAATTGAGCAAAAATTCCGTATTGGTAAGCCAATGTGCGGCATCGCAGGAATAATTAATCTAAGTGAGCCCGGTAAGATCTCGCTTTATAATATAAGCAGGATGGCGAGTTACCTGAAACATCGCGGTCCAAACGAAGCAGGGATCTACATTGACGATTGGATGGCAATTGCACAAACCCGTTTAAGCATCATCGATTTGAATGACGGCACTCAGCCGATCCATAATGAGGATAATTCGTTATGGATTGTCTTCAACGGTGAAATATATAACTATATTGAATTACGGCGGGAGCTAATCGCAAACGGACATAGGTTCCGAACGTTTTCGGATACTGAGGTTGTTTTACACCTTTATGAAGATGAAAAAGAGAATTGTGTGAAAAAACTTAACGGGCAGTTTGCCTTTGCTATCTGGGATAATATTAAAAAAGAAATATTCATAGCAAGAGACAGAGTCGGCAAGAAACCGTTATATTACTTTTACAACGGAAAAGAATTATACTTCGCATCAGAAATAAAAGCAATATTGTCGAATAGAAAAATTCATCCAGAATTTAGCTACACTGCTTTAAGCCAGATATTTACCTTTTGGACTACGCTTCCCGGCGAGACAATATTTAAAAACATTAAAGAACTTCCTGCCGGTTCATATTTAAAATTAGAAAAGAAAAAGGTTGCAATAACCCGATACTGGGATTTTGATTTTGCAGTAGATAACGAACTTGTAAATTACAACTCAAATGATATTGCATATTTCTTAAAAGAGTTGTTGATTGATTCGATAGACATCAGATTAAGAGCCGATGTACCTGTAGGATGTTACTTAAGCGGCGGTCTCGATTCATCCGGTATTACTTCTTTGGTCAACAAATATTTTAATAATGAGCTGCAGACTTTTGGAATCCGGTTTGAAGAAAAATCTTTTGACGAAGGTGAATTCCAAAATGAAATGATTTCAAACTTGAAAGTAGACCATAGCGAGGTTTATGCTACCAACGAAATGATTGGGAAATTTTTACCCGAAGTAATTTGGCATTGTGAAATTCCGCTGCTAAGGCTGTCCCCCATCCCGTTGTTTTTGCTTTCAGAACTGGTTAATCAAAAAGGTTTACGGGTTGTACTTACCGGCGAAGGTGCCGATGAAGTATTCGGAGGATACAATATTTTCAAGGAAACCATGATTCGATATTTCTGGTCTAAATTTCCTGATTCAAAAATGAGACCTAACCTGTTAGAAAAACTGTATCCTTATATTTTCAAGAATGAAAGAAACAAAGCGAACCTAAAAGAATTTTTTAAGTACGGAATAGACAAACCCGATGATCCTTTCTTCTCTCACATTGTCAGATGGAATAACACATCGAGATTAAAAAGATTCTTTAGTGAAGATTCAATCGGCAAAAATGAAGGATATGATCCATACCTAGCGCTAAAAGAGATTCTGCCTGAAAAATTTTACAAGTGGGATGCTTTAACAAAAGCGCAGTATCTGGAAATGAAGATTTTCCTTTCGAATTATTTACTTTCTTCACAGGGCGACCGGGTTGCAATGGCTCACTCACTGGAAATCAGAATGCCCTACCTGGATTTCAGAATAATAGAATTCATGAGCAAGGTTCCTTCTTATTTGAAAATAGTCGGGCTGAATGAAAAATCCATTTTAAAGAAAATATTTAAGGATATTCTTCCGAAGACAATCATTAAAAGACCAAAGCATCCTTACAGAGCTCCAATTAAAAATAGTCTGCTAAATAATAATCTAGAGTACGTTGATGAGTATCTATCTGAAAGAAAGATAAGTGAATTTAATCTCTTCAATCCTTCCATGGTAACCAAATTGAAAGAGAAACTTACAAAGATAGAAGATGCGAGTGAATTTGACAGTATGGCGTTGGTAGGAATTCTAACAACCCAAATACTTTATGATAAATTTATTCGGAATTTTAATTCAATTCCAAGCAATCCCATAACATTCGATTTAATTTTTGATAGAAGAACTATTAAAAAAGAAAAAAGCTATTTGGGGAAAAATGCTTTTCTGGTTTGATAAACAACTGAAATTAAAAATATAATAAACTATTTATTTCAACCTTTGCTGCCGCATTACTTTTTAATATCTAAATAGGAGGTATAAAATGAACTTCACAAAAGATTCTATATTAATAAACCCTGAAACGGAAGTCGAGCAAATAATTGAAGGCTTAGAATATAATGTCTTTCATCTCTTGAAAAAGAAAGGTGCAGTTGTTGGTGTAAGCGGAGGTATAGATTCTTCAGTTGCGGTTACACTTGCTGCAAGGGCTTTGGGAAATGATAGAGTATTAGCGTTAATGCTGCCGGAGAAAGAGTCCAGCGACGAAAA
>JAJYSI010000266.1 GCA_021793635.1 Bacteroidota bacterium | reverse complement strand
TATTTTATTGCCGAAAACATTGGAGGAATTTGTCTAATAGTACCGGTAAATTCGTTTCTTATTTCTAAGATTTGTTCTTCCGTAATTCCGTCAAGTAATCTTTCTTCCGTAATTTCCGTTTCAAGGTCCATTGATGGTGAAGTTTTACCGAGTAAAATTGTTCCCGTATAAGTTTTTTCAAGATCTTGAAATTTTGTAATCTCTTTGGTTTTCTTTCCGGTACACACAATTAGTAAACCGGAAGCATTCGGGTCTAAAGTACCGGCATGCCCGACTTTCTTCGCACCGGTGGCATTTCGAATTTTATACACTACTTTAAAGGACGACCAACCAATGGGCTTATCAACCAGTAAAACTTCTCCTTCGTTAAAGTCGCAATTAGAAAAATCAGTCGTTTCCCTTGTTATCATTCTCGTGAATTTTTTTTAATAAGCCTTCAATTTTCTCAACATAATCCAAAGTATCGTCTATAAAGAATTTTAATTCAGGTACAAACTTTATTTTTATTCTTGAAGCGAGTTCGGATCGAATAAAACCGGACGAGGCTTTTACTTTTTCAAGCACAGCTTCTCGTTTTTCCTTTTCAAATACCGAAAGATAAATTTTGGCAAGCTTAAGATCGGGCGTAACTTTTACTGTAGTAATTGTAACAAATCCAAATGCAGGATTGTTCAATTTATACAAGAAGATTAAGCTGATTTCTTCCTTTATCAAATTTTCAATTTTATCTATTCTGTGTTGCATAAAATCAACCTCCTAAGCGGCATATATTTTATCGTGACCTTTTCAGAAAACATAGATCAGTTTTCCTGATCTCTATGCAAGCTTTTTCTTAGTTTCAACTATTTTAAAGGATTCTATAATATCGCCGGGTCTTATATCGTTAAAATTTGCAATATTCAATCCGCATTCATATCCGGCATCGACTTCCCTTACGTCATCTTTAAATCTTTTTAAGGAAGCGATTTCACCTTCGTGAAAAACAATTCCGTCGCGTATTAGTCTTACTTTGCTGTTTCTCGTGATCTTGCCTTCCTGAACATAGCACCCTGCAACCGTTCCAAATTTCGGAACTTTAAATGTATCTCTTATTTCCAAAGTCGCCGTAATTTCTTCCGAAAGAACCGGAGAAAGCAATCCCTCTAAAGCGGATTTTACCTCGTTTATCGCATCGTAAATTATACTGTACAAACGAATGTCAACATTTTGCGTTTCGGCAAGTTTGCGAGCATTTAGATTTGGCCTTACGTGAAATCCTATAATTATCGCATTAGAAGCTGATGCTAATAAAACATCGCTTTCGGAAATTCCGCCGACGCCTTTATGAATAACTTTAACTATAACCTCATCGGTAGATAATTTCATAAGCGAATCGGAAAGCGCTTCTACCGACCCGTCAACGTCACCCTTCACAATTAATGCAAGCTCTTTTACTCCGCCAATGCTTATATTCTTTGCAATCTCATCAAGCGTAATATGATGAACTTGCTTTTGATCTTGTTCACGTTTTAATTGTTGACGCTTTAACCCAATTTCGCGTGCCATCTTGTCTGATTCAACAACCACGAATGTATCGCCAGCCTGGGGAGCTCCTTCAAAACCGAGGACTAATACAGGTGTTGACGGCGGAGCATCTATAATTTTATTTCCGCGCTCGTCAAACATTGCACGGACTTTACCCTGGTAAATTCCCGCCACAAAAGGATCGCCAATTCGAAGCGTACCTTTTTGGACCAAAATGGTTCCTGTAATTCCTCTTCCTTTATCCAACTGTGATTCCACAACTACACCTCGAGCTAACCTATCCGAATTAGCTTTAAGGTCTAAAACTTCCGCTTCAAGAAGAATTTTTTCAAGAAGAAGGTCAACATTCAATCCGCTTTTTGCAGAAAGCTCAACGCACTGATATTTGCCGCCCCAATCTTCAACCAAAATATTTCTTTCAGCTAATTGCTGTTTTATTCTTTCAGGATTAGCGCCTGGCTTATCAATTTTATTTATTGCAATAACAATCGGAACATTTGCCGCCTGGGCGTGGTTAATGGCTTCTATCGTTTGAGGCATTACTGCGTCGTCTGCGGCAACAACAAGAACCACAATATCGGTCAACTGCGCGCCGCGCGCTCTCATTGCCGTAAACGCTTCATGTCCCGGCGTGTCAAGGAAAGAAATATATTTATTATCGCCAACATTAACTTTATAAGCGCCGATATGCTGTGTAATTCCGCCTGATTCTCCGGCAACTACGTTTGAGTTCCGGATATAATCAAGCAAAGATGTTTTGCCGTGATCAACATGTCCCATTATTGTAACTACCGGAGAACGGTGCAGTAATTTAGATTGATCATCCGGTGTATCATCAAGCGCTTCCGAGGTATATTCTTTTTGAAATTCAACTTCAAAATCGAACTCATCTGCGACAAGTGTAATTGTTTCAACATCAAGCCTTTGATTTATGGAAACCATCAATCCAAGCTCAATACATTTAGAAATAACTTCACCAACCGGAACTTGCATCAAATTGGCAAGCTCGTTTACAGCGATAAATTCCGTAACACTTATTTTATTGCCTTCAAGAGACTTTTCTTCAAGCCGGCGTTCTTCCTCAGCTTCTCTCTCTCTTCTTTTCTTTTTACGGGAACTTGCTCTGTCGGATGCGATTGAATCATCCATACTTAAAAGAGTTTTTCTTATGGCTTCTTTGACTTCTCTCTGATCAATTTCAAATCGCTTGACTCTTTTTTTCTTTTTAACTATCGGAATTTCATCTACCGGAGCTTCGTTGGGTTTCTTTTTGGCCTTTGGTTTCTTTTTCTTTTTAATTGTTTCTGAAGAGGTTTTTGCAGTTTGCTTTTCTTCCGAAGTTTCTTTGGCAGCTTCTTTTTTCTCAACCCTAGGGGTACTTTCACCAAGATCAATTCTACCTACTACCTTTAAGCCTTTTTTCTTTGCAGCTTCAATATCTTTTGGAGAAATAAATTTAACTGCTTCTTCTTTATGCTCAACTTCGACAACCACCGGGGCGGCTTTTGCTTCTTCCGGTAAAGGTACTTCTTGAACTGGTGTCTCCACAGGTGTCAGAACGATAGGTTCCTGCTTTGATTCTTCCACCGGGACTTCAGTTACTTCAATTTCTTCAACCGCAGCATGAATTATAGCTTCTGGTTCAGGAATTGGAGAAGGGACAGCTTCCATTTCCTCAACTTTTACCTGTGGTTTTTCCTTCACCTCTTCGCTGGGTTTTTCAACTCTTTTCTTATTGAATTCCGCTACTTTTTTCTTATGTTTTTCTGCTTTCTCAATATCTTTCTTAAAATGGTCATTAATCTCCTTGACCATCTCATCCGTAACCAGAGAGTTCGGACCTTTAACCTCAAATCCTTTTTTGATCAGGAATTCTACGAGATTTTCCGTGGATAGATTTATCTCAGAAGCTAATTTTACAACTCTGAGCTTTTTAGATTGGATTTCGGACATAGATTACATACCTTAATTTATAGCTACTCTTCATCTTCAAACTGTGACTTAATCAGTTCGAGAATTTCTTCTACTTTCTTTTCGTTAAGTCCTTCAATTTCTTTTAATTTTTCAGAACCTGCTTTAAGAACTTCCAATGCCGTATCATAGCGGTGATTTATAAGCAATTCGTAAATATCTGCGCCAAGTTCTTCTTTGATATCGATTAGTTCTATATCTTCGTCATATTCTTCGAACGGTTTTTCTTCTCTTAAGATTTCGATTTCATAACCGGTCACTTTTATGGCAAGCCTAATGTTTACGCCGTTTCTTCCAACCAGCAAGGAAACCTGGTCGCTATCTGCCGTAACGATAGCCTTTTTATTATGGTTATCTAATTCAATTTTTTTAAGTTTAGCGGGTGCGAGGGCACGCTGTATAAAAACTTGCGGGTCGTCGGAATAATTTATTACGTCAATATTTTCATTGCTCAATTCTCTGACTATGGCATGAATACGGACGCCTTTCATTCCAACACAGGCGCCAACGGCATCAATCCTATTATCCTGAGATTCCACGGCAACTTTAGCGCGTTCGCCGGGTTCCCGAGCAATAGCCTTAATCTCGATAATACCGTCATAAATTTCGGGAATTTCTATTTCGAAAAGTCTTCTTAAGAAAGTATTATCTGCCCGGGAGATAATTATTTGAGGTCCGCTATTGGCTTTTTTGACTTCTTTAACAATAGCCCTAATAGTTTCACCTTTTTTATAATGCTCGTGAGGAATTTGTTCTTGACGTGGGAGTAATAATTCGTTTTTATTATGATTGACAAGAATATCATTTTTTCGAATCTGATAGATGTCGCCCACAACTATTTCACCAAGAAGCTCTTTATATTCATTGAAGATAACATCTTTTTCTATTTCGCGAATTCTTTGGTTTAAACCCTGTTTGGCTAATATTATTAGTCTTCTTCCAAATGATTCGAGGTTAAGTTTTTCCACATAATCATCGCCGACTTCAAGCTCATCGTCATTACCGCGTTTATTAACTTCCTCAATACTTATCTGAATATTTGGGTCTTCGACTTTTTCAACTATTAAGCGCTCTAAGAATATTTCAATGTCGCCTCTATCCATATTTACAACGACGTCGTACTTAGACTCTTCGCCGTATTTTTTTCTAACCAGCATACCAAAAATTTCTTCGATTATACCTGCTAGAACATCTTTATCAACGCCCTTTTCTCTTACCATTTGGGCAAAAGATTCAACGATATCTGGGTTCATTTCTTAAATTCCTCCGTTAAGAAAAACTTACTAATACTTTAGCTTTTGTTATGTTATTAAAATTAATTATTGTTTCGTTTTTTTGATCTGATTGAAAAATTAGGTTTTCGCCTTCAATACGCAATAATTTTCCTACTAATTTTTTAGTTTCATCGTTTGGTTTGTAGGAAATTTCAAATTTTCTGTTGATATGCTTCGGATATTGCTTTAAGAACTTTAAAGGTCTATCAACACCGGGTGAAGAAACTTCAAGACGGTAGGAAGAATCAATTAAGCCAAGGCTTTCGATTTGTTCTTCAATTTCCCGGCTGATTTTAGCACAATCGTCGGCGGAAACGTTTTTCTCACCGTCAATAAAGATTTCGATTATCCTATTATTGGGATTGCCCCGAAAAATAATATCGACTAAGAAAAATCCATTGACCTCCGATTTACCGGCAGCAATTTTTCTAATATTTTCATCAAATAAATTCATAGAAACAAAAATCGCCCTCAAGAGGGCGAAAAAGTTGATCAAACTTAATACTATTTACGCCAATAAGCAAGAAATCACAATTAAGAAAATCATTTAATGTTAGTTGTTGTTTTTGTTAGCGCACACGCATGCTTCGCCTCAATTAAGTTTTTTATATAATCTGCGA
>JAJYSI010000004.1 GCA_021793635.1 Bacteroidota bacterium | reverse complement strand
ACAGTGGACGAGATCCAATATTGGAAAGACGACACTATCAAAAAGACAAGAAGTTTTGAAAGTAGGGTGTAAATAATTTTGAAAATATCAACAAATTTTACACCCTACCTCCGAGGTTTCTCATTATCTAATTTTTATATGCAATTCTTTTAGTTGATCTTCATCGACTAAAGAAGGCGCTTCATCCATCAGTGAAATAGCGCTTGCAGTTTTGGGGAACGCAATTACTTCACGGATAGAACTTTCACCCGCAAATATCATCGCCATACGGTCGAATCCAAAGGCAATTCCGCCATGCGGAGGTGCGCCGAACTTAAATGCATTCATTAAGAATCCGAATTTATGTTCTGCTTCTTCGTCAGTGATTCCCAGCGCTTTAAACATTTTTGACTGAAGATCCGCATTATGAATTCTAATACTTCCGCCTGCGATTTCGGTTCCGTTTAATACAAGATCATAAGCTCTTGCTTTAACTTTCGATGGATCGCTTTCCATAAATTCCACGTCTTCAAGGCGCGGGGATGTGAATGGATGATGCATTGCATAAAAGCGCTTGGTTTGCTCGTCCCATTCAAACAGAGGGAAATCAGTTACCCAAAGTAATTTGGGATCGGCATCCGGCTTAATTAAATCAAGGCGGCGCGCCATTTCTAATCTTAATTGCCCCATGATAGAAAGCGTTTTTAATTTTGATCCGGTAAGTATAAAAAGTAAATCCCCCGGTTTTGCATTTAGACCTTCGATAATGTTTTTCTTTTCATCATCAGACAAGAATTTTGCTATCGGCGCTTCAAGCTCAGTACCGGAGGCTGATTCTTTTACGCGCATCCAGATTAGTCCGCCGGCGCCAAGTTTTTTAACATAGTCAGTTAATACGTCAAGTTGGTTTCTTGTATACTCGCCGCAGCCGGGAGCCAGGAGTCCCGAAATTACTCCTTTGTTTTTTATGCTGTCATTAAAAACTTTGAATGAAGTATTTTCAAAAACATGGTTTAATGTTACCATCTGCAAGTCAACGCGAAGGTCGGGTTTGTCGCTTCCGTATTTTTCCATTGCTTCGTCAAAAGTAAGCTTTGGAATAACGGGCAAATCTTTATTCCAGATTTCTTTGAAGAGAATCTTCATCAAACCTTCAACTATTTCAAAGATATTCTGTTGATCGATGAATGACATTTCAACGTCAATCTGCGTAAACTCCGGCTGGCGGTCTGCACGCAAATCTTCATCACGGAAACATTTTACAATTTGGAAATAACGATCAAGTCCGGATACCATTAAAAGCTGTTTGTACTGTTGTGGTGATTGGGGCAGCGCATAAAATTTTCCTTTGTGAAGGCGGCTTGGGACGAGATAATCACGAGCTCCTTCCGGAGTGCTTTTCATAAGCACAGGAGTTTCAACTTCAACGAAATTATTCATATCGAAATACCGGCGGACAATCTGATACATTTTATGCCGCATCAATATATTCTTTTGCATTGACGGACGACGCAAATCGAGATAGCGGTATTTTAATCTTACATCTTCGCTTGTATCCACGTCATCTTTAATTTGGAAAGGAGGAGTTTTAGCTTCATTTAAAATTACAAGTCTGCTAACCATTACATCTACGTTGCCGGTAGGAAGTGCGGGATTTTCAGTACCTTCAGGACGCTTTCTTACTTTTCCTTCAATGGAAACAACAAATTCATTCCTTAAACTTCCTGCTGCTAAATGAGCTTCAGCATTAAATCCCGGTTCAAAAACAATCTGAGTAATTCCGTACCGGTCACGGATATCTATAAAAATTAAACCGCCCAGGTCGCGTCTTGTATCGACCCAGCCGTTAAGAGCCACGTTTTCGCCGATATGAGTTTCTCTTAATTCCCCGCAAGTATGTGTTCGTGTTTTAAATTGCATCTATGCTAAATCTACTCCTAAATTGAAATTTGAGCCGTAAAAATAATCATTTGTGAAGGGGTAATCAAATAAAGTGAACACACTAAAGAAATTATTCGGGTAAATTAACCTATTATAAATATTAAACTCGAAAAGAGAAGCAAAGCTACCCACGACTTCAGAGGCTGTGTGAAAATTCAGAAGTGATGAATAAATATTCTAATTATGGTTTTAAAATATGACTACATTAATATGTTTTTTTATTGCCCCGACATTTATGCCGGGGTGAAATGAACCCCAATAAATACCGGGCTTCAGCCCCATTTGTATTTTTTATGTGGCTAAAGCCATAATTATCTTTTTTACACTAATCCCCGCCATAAACCAGCCTGCCCCGTTTGCGGGGTATGCGGGGCCTGACCGGCTGGTAGGCGCTCTATTACGTAAAATTTATTAACGCGATTTATTTGAGGTCGCTTGGGAATATCTAATAATATGCAGAAGGACATGCAATTAAAAAGAATTACTGTTCGCTTTCAGTAGACATGTTCAAGAAATTTCTTAATCCCGCAAACGGGACAGGCTACATTCATTTGAGGTCGTTTGGGGGATCATTTTGGGAGGATTCGGGGAATTTTTGGATGGCTTTTAGTCCGAAGGCGGATGTGAGGAGTGTGAGTTTTTCCCAGGTTAGGGTGTATATGCCTTTGGAGTGGAATTCCATTAGCCAATCGGCTATGAACCAAAGGACGATTATTAGCATTATTATTCTTGTGGAGCTGGGGTTGCCTTTGTTGTCGGAGAGGCACAGATTGATAAACTGTGCTACGGAGGAAAATATTTTTAGTAGTTTTTGCATGAATGTTTTTTTGGAGGGGAAAGAAAAAGGAAAAGAAGATTGGATGCACTGTAGAAGAGAGGAAGGGAAATATTAATTATATATTATGAATGTTGATTTTGAAATAAAAAAGGAATACAGATTCTTTTTAATAGCCTATATATGAATTATTGGCGTAGTTTGTAAAGATATTCGATATTTTGGGGTACTCGCTCCACTCTTTGCCCTTAAACAATCTACCGTTAGCTTTTTTGTTACGCTTTATTTCATCAGCGCCCCAGGTTCCCCATTGTTTGAAGAAGAAGGCAACGTCTTGTTGTTTGCATTGCTGGAAAATTTCTTCAATCCAGTCTTGCTTTACTGGCCTTGCATTTCTTCCGGATTCACCGCCAACAATAGCCCAGTGAATTTCAGAAAGATCGACAATGCCAACGGGATTAATTAAAGGCTCAAAAGAAATAAAACGAATTGATGCATCAATTTGTCTCAGGGAATCAATCCGGTTTTTGACTTTAGAATTTTCCACAGTAACACCAAGCCAAACATTTTGCGGGACATTTTTATTTGAAAAATAATTATGCATTATTTTATCACGCTTGGTTAGGATTTGATAAATGTGCTGGGGAGTATTTTCAATAACTTCAAAAATCTGATCAAGAAATTCATGAGGCATTTTTTCATGAAATAAATCGCTCATAGAATTAACGAAAAACTTGGTAGGCTTTTTTATTTTAAAAGGTTCTAGCAATCTATGAGGCAAAATCTTAAACTTAAAACCGTCATTATAATCCTCTATCCCAATTGCTTTCAAACGTTTTGCCATAACCTCGGCATAGCAAAATTTGCAGCCGGCTGTAATTTTATTACATCCAATAGATGGATTCCATGTTGCTTCGGTCCATTCGATTTTAGTTGATCTCATTTATTTTTCTTTTCAATAATTTGTTTTGCAATTTTTAAGGCAGTCAAGTTATTCGATGCAAATACAAAATGATATATTGGAACGTTTTTAGTATTATACAATTTTAATGGCTCATCTGAAACATACTTCCAAATACTCTTAAGTTTCTCAATGTAAAGTTCGGCAATTTTAGAAACAGAATTATTAGTCTTAACAACTAAATCAACAGAACCAAATAATGTGTCTACAGTTTCGGTCTCATAAAATCTTTTTCTAATTTCATCTTCGGTTAATCCAAAGTAAGATTGAAGTTTATTTGAAAATTTCATTTTCCCTTTCCTGTCCAGGAAACGATTAATTATTACACCAGAAGGAATAAGAATCCAAAGATCAACTCTTTTATCTTTTAATTTTTCTATACTTGACCAGTCTATTTGCATTCCGAAAGGATCTAATAGAACAAGCGCAGCCTTTTTATCATTTATAAATATTGATAGCTTATCTAATTGGATGTTAACATCTTTACATAGGAAATAACATTTATCATTCACAATTCCTTTTTCTTTTAACTTATTCTCTAATAAAGTGATAGATGGTTTATCATTATCAACAAAAAAATAATAATCAAATTTTTGAGTTAAACTAAGCACTCTTTCAGCCGAGCCCTTATATAATTCTAATTCTTCTTTTATAAAATAGTCCGCAAATAAATTATTTTCTTCCACTGTTGATGATGAAGTTCTTTCGCCGCTTCCGGCAAATCCATCAAAATAAATTGTTGTAGGCCAGTCACTATATTTTTGTTTTTGAGAATTCATAATAGTTAAATAAGCATTAACATAATTTTCAAATGCCTCCAATTTTATTTCAGTCCAATTACCACCCCAACTGTTTTGAGGTTCATTAACTTTATTCATTTATAATTCCTTAATTTTATTTCAAATTAATAATATTCTTCTTTAGAAATTATCTTCTATATGTCCGGATATATTATTTTTACTTCTTCGTATGTGAGGTTGTAAAGTTTGTAAATCATTATGTCTATCTGATCTCCAGGTCTCCGTGTCAGCTTTGCTTGTATTCTATGTTATGTTGTACAGGCATTTATTTACCCGAACTTAACATGTATAAAAATGCAGCACCAAGCCCAAGCATAACTAAGCCGTCAACTCTGCTTTTCTTATCAGCAGCTTCGTAAACATAGTAGCGTAAATATTCGAAAGCTTGCTGAGGGTTTGTATATGCCTCAAGGTACTTTAAGTTTTTAATGAAAACCGGTAATTCCAAATTAGGCTCAAGTACAACCGGAATAATTGTCTTATTATTTGCATTAGCAAGCGCTATTTCTTGAGTTACCCACTCGGACTTTTTAGAATTGGAACTCCATAGCAAAATAAATAAATCGCAAGCTGTAATACTGTTTTTAATATGATTTGTTAAATCCACACCGGGAGGTGCTGTATATTCGGCCACATAAACTTTTATTGAATAATTCTCTAAAAGATTTTTTACGTACTTAACAATGTTTAAATCTTTTGTGGAGTAACTTATAAATACTGAATAGTTCATATATCAATACCTTTTTATTGTTTTGCTTTTTCATTAACGAGTTGTTTTATTCTTTCCCACCAGGATGGAAGCGGGACATCAATATTACATCTTTTCTTTAATTCATTCTTTAATTCTTCTGCACCCTTAAACATTCGGGGATTTAGTTCTTCTTTGAAAGCACATTTCCATATCTCTATAATCAATTCTTTATCTTGTAAAATAGAATCTTCTATGTGAGTTATCCCATTGATACTTCCTTTACTAAAGAATGCAGCATCAATTAAAGAAAGAAATTGATACATATTATTTGTTATAGCTTTTTCAGAATCTTTATCGTATAAAAGTTCTAAGAACTTCTGACGTAATTCTGAAGACCAGAAATAACTTGGTTTGCGTAATAGGATATATTGTTCAACCAAATGACTTTCTTGAACAAAGATTGAATTAACCCAATTATTTATTTTGAATTTTTCTAATAGTTGAGCTGATATTCTTTTTCCCAAGATATGTGCTAATTCTTCTGCTAATTCTTTTTCTGCTTTTTGGTTATAAACGCCGCTACGGGAACTAATCCAGGGTTTTAGGAAAAATAAAATTTCAATGAGATCAGAAGTTGTTTCATTACAGATTTTAATTAATAGCTGCTTCTCTTTTTCTCTAATAGGGAGATATACATCTTCAGGCATTGTGAAGTGTATCCACTTGGTTGCTGCTTTATAAATATATGAAAAATGAGAAACGTCTAAGAATGGATTTGTGCCTAAAAAACCTTTTTTATCAAAGCAGATTTTTTCAATAATATCTAAAGATAAAATTGCATCATTTGTATGGTTTTTTGTTCCTTCTCCGGCACGGGCATCAGAAGCTTGGCCTAATGACCAAGCCCAATAGTCTATTGCTTTAAGCAGAAAAGCGCGTAGGATTTCCGGCTCTTCATAATCACTTTTTTGAATCAATGGATCGAGAAGGGAGTTTAATCCACTTAAGGTTGTATTGTTCTCATAATTAATTAATAACCCATTAAACTCTTTCCAGGTAAAAACAGAAGGTCTCTCAGTCAAATATGCGTAAGATAGAAATGATTCTGAGGTAAATGAATTATCTAACTTTACAATTTCCTCAATTATAGATAAAAGTCTGATGTGTTCTTGATTGGATAAATTAGCAGCTTCAGAAATTTCCTTAAACTTTTGTTTATAAATTGGTTCCTTTTCAGAACCGGCAGGTGAAGTACTAAATAAGTTTTTAGGTTGTCTTCTTGATCCACCAAACCAGTGGTCGGTAAATAGATCATCCCAGATTTCTTTGTTACCAAATATTAAATCGAAAATATTGGGAAACTCAATTTTGATCAGATTTACAAGTAAAAATACTGTCCAGTTAATTTCTTCTTTATTATATCTTTTTATTTCATCTTCAAATCCAATAAATAAACGCAACCACTGTTTAAGTTTTCTAGGATTTTTTGATAAGTAAGGAAAGACTTGCTGAATATAATTGAAATCTAAGAATGGAAGATGTTTATTGGACTCAACTTGAAGCAATCTTAATAAATCTCTATCCTTTAATTTTGGAAGCCACTTTGGGAAGTCAATTATTTTATCGAGAAAGTCCTTTCCTTTGTCCTTTCTGTTGGAATACAAAACATCATTTACAACATTGGGATCAAATGCTAAAACAAAAAACATACTTGGCAAATCAAGTAATTCCTTTACGGCAAATAATAATTGCGGTACAAGAATAGGATTGGCACGATCTAAATCATCAATTAGCACAATGATTCTTTTGCCGGAAATAAAATTCTGAAGCTTTGTTAAAGATTTTCTATTGAAGCTTAGAAAACTTTTAAGTATCGGCAATCCGGCGCTTGTATAAGGATCTAATTGAGCCAATGGGCCAAAAGCATCAACTGGTTTTTTTAATAATTTTTTAAGGATTATTTTTGTCTTAAGTAATTTCCTTGAAGGTTTTTTAACTTTAACACCGGCTTCATTTAGTTTATCAAGTATAAGTACAACAAAGGACTCCCACATTTCTTCTGGTGATGCATATTCCCATGGATTAAACCAAACAACAATCTGGTTGTCTACCATTGCAATTGTATTTACGAATTTGAGAATGGCAGTTTTGCCTTCACCCCAACTACCATAAATGCCAATTCTTACCGACCAATCGAGTGGAGTTCTTGAAACAATCGTGTAAATCTCACGCGCAAATCCCCAACGATTTAGTAGATCATCTTCTTTCGTATTTGGGGGAGCGTCATAACCTTTTGCAATATCTTTACTTTTTGCATCCATTAAATTATTGTTTTATCACTTATTAATAAATACATAAGATTAGAAAATAGATTTTACAATTGATGTAGAAATGGAAACATATCCATCACTCTGACTCATTCTAATCCAATTTTGTAATTTGGTTTGCCAATTTGGGTCGACATTTTTCGGAATTACATTAAGCGCTACATCGGTAATAGAAAATTTTCCACAAGATGAACAAGCAATTTTAAGCTCATGTTTATTAGTATCATCAACAACTGCTTCATTATTACAAATGACACATTTAGCCATATCATTCTCCTATTTTAGAATTATTATATTCTTCTTTAGAAATTATTTTTTCAATTTCTGGGTCTATTATTTTCGCTTCTTCGTATGTGAGGTTGTATAGTTTGTAAACCATTATGTCTATCTGATCTTCTAAAAACCTTGTATCTTTTTGAAGATTTATTCTTTTTATATTCAAAATCTTATCCACAACTTTTATTAAATGGTCCTGATCACTTTTTGAGATGGTTTTAACAGGTAATGATTTCAAATTTATAGTTTTCACTTGAGCAAAAATTCTCCCTTGCTCACGAACATTATGGTTATAAAGAAAGTTTAATAATTTGGAATTAAATAATGCCAATACATATTTTAGATCATAATCTTTATTGATTGGTAGTTGAATGTGCGTACTGTCGAGAGTAAAATATGATTCATTGTCATAGGCGGCTATTAAGGAGTCACCAGTTTGGCGATTGATTAACTTAGGTTTAAAATGAAAATATTCTTCATTAGTATTACTCCATAACTTATTCTTATCAAATAGGACATAAGTATTATCATATGTATAGTAGTATTTGCTGACATCACGTCCCCTTAAAATTTTGTAATAACGCTTGTCAATTTTTTCCCTACTAAGAAATGTTTTATTATCACCAGTAATTATACCTTGATAAAATTTTACTACTTCCCCTAACGGAATAGTGTTAAGGTTTATTTTGTTTATGAGATTTTCTGAAGCATTATCCAAATTAAATTTATTATCATAGTTTAATCTAAACGTTTCCTGCTTGATGATATTATATGAAAAATCTAAAGAAAAACATTTTAAGTCATCAATTTCTTTGAACTGAATAACTTGGTTACTGTTGGAAAATTTTGATAATATAGTAATTAGATTACCTCCAATTTCTGCTTCGTCAAAAACTTTATCAGTTATATTCAATAAAAATTCAATATTGCAATGTTTTAAAATAAACGCACGTGTTTTACTAAAGGTTGAATTTAGAAGTAATGTGTTTGGAGTTATAAATGTTATAATACTATGTTTGTGCAGAAGGGAAATCGATTTTTTGAAAAATAACGAGTATGTGTTACCTTTATATTCAAAGACATCTTTGTATTTTTCTTTGAAAAAATTTACTATATCTGCAGTAAAGAACTTCTGTTTTTTTCCTAAAGCAATGGTAATGTAAGGCGGATTAGCTATTACAATATCAAACCCCCCTTTTTTATGAAATACTTCTGAAAAATAAACTTCAAAATCAAATTCATTATGGCCATTTGTAATATTAAGTATTAGTTCATCAATTTGCTTTTTATAATCTTGTTTCTTTGGAGGATTTGTTTCATTAAAGTATTGAGGTTTTATTTTTTCCAGTTGGTCAAAATATGTATTATTAAAAATATTTTTTACTACACCAATGAGCGAATTTCCACATACGATTTTGTAATCCAAATTAGGCAACGGTTTTATATTAGCTATATCATCTTCATCAACGACAAGAGAAAGCCACAAACGAAGTTTCGCAATTTCAACGGCGCCATTATCAATATCAACACCATATAATGATTTCTCTATGCACTCACGTTTGAATTTATAAATTGTCCTTCTATTATCTTTTATAAAAATGGATAAAATATTCCTAGCGCTTACAATTTCATGCATCATACCTACAGGAAAGGCGCCGGAACCGACAGCAGGATCGCAGACTAAAATATCAGCAAGTTTTTCATCAATAAGTTCTGCGTTTTTCCTTATGCTTTCCGGAAGCTTATAATAATAAGTATCAGTTTCTTTACCTTTTGATTCGACTATAGTTTCATTTTCACCCAGCAGCTCACCATAGTTGATAAGAGTTTCAATATCTTCCTTATGAATGTATGGATTTGATTTATATTCTGATTCTAAAGTAAGCTGACCCTTTCTTTCTTTATTGCCAAAAGCATCAAGTTGTTCTGTATTAATTTTTTGATAAGAATCTGTTTTGTCGCTGAATTCAGAAACGAGATAATTTATTAAACTTTCACGACACATATAATGAACAATTTCACGGGGAGTGTAATAAACACCGAATTGCTTATTAAATTTGTTTTCCTCACCTTTTTTCCCGCTATTTAATGCTTTAACATATTCATCAAAATTATCCGAACGAATTGCATTAAATTTTTCATAGGCTTTGCCAAGCAACTCCGGATCGATAGCGACTTCTTTTTCCAGGGGTTCATCTTCAATTACGGTAAAGTTGTAGCGGTCGAAAATATCAAATATTCCATCTCCGGTATCGTCTTGCTTTGTTTTATTGTTATTGGAAAATAATTCATTTGGTAAAGTTATATCTGTATGAACCCAATCGTAATTGCCGATAGGATCGAATAAGCCGCCATTAAGAAAAGGGATTTTACAATTAAAACGACTATAGTAGAAATCCTGGCGGTCATATCTTAACGCTTCATAAAAAAGAGGCTCTAAAATGTCGTTAAAGAAATTTTTATATTCGCTATGCTTTTTTTCTAAAAGTTCTCTTAAGAATTTTTTAGAACCAGTTCCCCATTCTGAGTCTCTTCCAACGCCAAACCAACCTTTCTTTTGCAGGAAGTATAAAAAGATTATCTGGCCTAAAAGTTTCTTGGAGAAATCAACTGAGTTAACACCTTTGGATTCAAATTCAGTCTTAATCCCCTCAGATTGGGACTTCGTAGAACTCAACTTTGCATCATTCTCAATGATTTTATCAAGTTCTTGCTTAATACGAATAAACAGTCCACGATATTCATCAAAAAATTCTTTGGTAACTGTTTCAATATTGAAAGCCTGCTCGAGATTATCGAGAGTTGGATTTACTTCTTTTTCTAAGAGGAGATTTACAAATTGATTTTGAGCTGTATGGCTTTTTTCATTTACGCCGACAAGGAAAGAATATCTTTTTGCAGGGGAAAGTTCAATTTCAATTTTACTTTGAGTTAGACTAAAATCCATTTTAACAAGTGAAAAACGCCAATCTTCATAGTCATCAGTGCAATACGCGACAAGGGCCGCCTCGCGGGTTTTTTGTTTAAGATACCAAGCAATAAAATTTCTTTGCAAAGTTCTTGCTCGTTCTAAAGTGGATTCTCTTTTAAGATTTACAACAAGAACATCAATAGTGTTGTTATTAGGATCTTTGTACTGACCTAAGCGTTTATATTGCTTTACAGATTCACGATATGAAGCAGGGATAAATTGACCGTGGTATTCAAAGTTTTTTGATTCATCAAGATTATTAAGAAGATTTTTAATGAAATAAGTAAACTGTCCTTCATCAAAAGGGTTTTCAAAAGTTTTAATTATAAGATTTTTTGCTTCGGATTTATTCATAAAAATTATTATTGACTTTTAATGAAAAAGAGTTAATTTTGCATACAGAATTACGACAGATTACACCCCTTAAGGTTCCGTCCTTAAGGGGTTTTTTCTTTTCACGCAGGTAAACGCGGAATTTTTTGAAATCCAAAGCCCACCCTAAACGCTTAATACCAAGGTTAAGATTTTGTCCATCGATAAAAGCATAATTGTTTTCTTGTTTGAGCATTATTTCCCTATTAAATATTCAGATAAAATTACTTCTCTTGGTCCAAAAATATCCGCTGAAGAATGGCTTATGTGTTCGGTAAAGAATTCGTCCGGAATGGTTGTTTTTATTTTTGACATTATTTTTACAGGATCATCAATTCCATTTAAAGCCTGTGCAACAATTTTAGTTGTTTGTTTTGGCAATGATCCATCTTCCAAAAGCTTAATGACCTTTTGAATATATAATTCGTCATCTTCAGTAAAGCCTTGGAAATTTTTAAGCGTTTTAGATTTAAGAATCCTTAAGATTTTTACAGAATTATCCTTACCACCTTTTGAAGGAAGTTCAGTTTCATATCCTTCGGTAGCTTCTTTAAAAGATTCTTTATTCTTTTCTAAAAAGATATAAAATTCCTTTTCTATTTTTTCACGAATAGTATCAATTTTTGATTCGAGAGTTTTGGCTGATTCAAGGAAATCCAACTCTTTAGTTTCTTTATTATTTGTTAAAAAGAATTTATGCAGCTTGCCCTTGCGAAAATAAGTGAGCAAAGAGTCCTCAACACTGCTCTCTCCTCCAGAATTAAACGGGACAGGCGCCGAGAGAGAGAGATTAAACTTTTTAGCTGAACGAGATTTTTTAGGAAGGCGCTTTATTTTTGAGAAGAGATCAACATTATTGTCCCGAATATTACGAATTATTTCAAGGTACTTTAACTCACTTTCAACTTCTTCATCTTCACCGGTTATAAAATTTTTAGAAGTTAAGCGCTGAAATAAATCGTGAGATTTAATTTCTTCACCTTCCGTCAATAAGCGGGCATCGTTACCAAGCATTTCAATAAACGCATGAATTTTTGCTTCTGCCGCTTCTTTGAGCTTTATAAGATCATTGCTTTTAATTGTAGGAAAGAAATTAAATGTATAAATAACATCAAATTTAGTATCAACGCGATTAACTCTGCCAACCCTCTGGATCAACCTGGTTGGGTTCCAGGGTATATCATAATTTATAACAATGTTGGATTGATGAAGATTTACACCTTCGGAAAGTACTTCGGTAGAGACTAAAATCCTAATATCATTTTTAGGGTGTCGAACTTTAGCGTCGAAGTTATCAATAATTTTTTCTTTAACACCGGATGTTGATTGACCTGTAAATGCTAAAACAGACTTACCAAATACTTTATGAAGCTCGCTTTCAAGATATACTGCTGTGTCTTTGGATTCGGTAAATATTATTAGCTTTGCGCTTTTTAGGACTGGATCGGATTTTAACAAATAAATTAATTCATCAAGCTTAGGATCAGTGTCAATATCAACCCATAATGCTTGAATTTGCTTTAAGCTATTTAGATCATACTCCAAATTCATTTTTAATTGTTCGTTAAATAAAGATGCTTCGTAAACATCAGCTTTATCTTCTTCAATTAATCTTTCGATTGAATTATAATCTTCATCTTCAAGATATTCAAAAATTTTATTGATGTATCCTTTGCTTATGTATACATTACCATCATTAAAAGCCTTTATAAATGCTTCATAAGATCTAATAAAGTTTTTAAGTGTGTTTTTAAATGCAAAGAAGCTACTCTCAAGACGTTTTATAATAAGAATTTTCATTAAGCTTTTTAAGTTTCTTTGAGAGAGTTCCTGAATTTGTGATAATTCATCTTTGTTGTGCAAATAAAGCAGTGGAGAATACCTTGAATAAGTGAAAGAGGGATTAGTTAATGCTTTTACAGTATAATCGAAAGCGTAATTTATTTTCTCGTCAAATTGATATAATACAGGTCTTGGGTCTTCAACATCAGGAAATTTCAACTTTTGTTGTTTCAAATCTTCACTAAAATATTTATTAACTTCATTTCTAGTCCTTCTTACCATTAAATACTTAAGGACGTTATCACGAATTTGTTTTGCGTTATCTTTTACAATGGAGATATATTCATCTTTATTGGTTTGTCTATCAAGACCTTTTAACTTATTAACTAATGTTTTAAAGAATGCATCAAGGTTTTTAATATTTGGTATAGCGCTGTTTCTACCACTTTGAAATAGTTTGATTTGACTTAAAATATCCGATGGAGTGTTATTAAGAGGAGTGGCTGAAACAAGAATGATTCTTTTACCTCTACAAATTTGTGCAAGCTGCTCATAGGTAATATTAGATTCAGAACGGAAACGATGGGCTTCATCAATAAAGATATTCTTATATTTTTCAGTACCTTTTTTAATTATCTTTTCCAGCTTACCGATGGATTCAAAATCAGCAGCAATCTTAAAATCAGAGAAAACATTTTTCCAGGATCCAGGATTGGCTTCATCTAATAATACTGGAGGTGCGATAACAAGATTGTATCCATCGAGTTCGTTAGCCAGAAGAGCCGAAATAAAAGTTTTCCCAAGACCTACAACATCGGAAATAAATACACCACCATATGCTTCAAGCTTAGCTTTAGCATCTTTGACAGCTTCCGCTTGATATTCCAACTCTTTAAAATGGATTGGAGTATATCTTTTGAATAATTTTTCTTTATCAACACTAATTTTTTCCTTAAAATATTCATACAGGAATTTTATGTACAGTTCATAAGGGGTAATAATATCATTAAGCCATGTTTTGGTATGAACTGTTTCGATGTAATCTTTTGATATATCAACTGAATCCTTCCAGAGTTCCTCAAATTTTTCAAGAGCAAATATTACATCTGCGGAGTTTTTTAATTCAACATTGAATTCACGATTAGCTATTAAACCAGATTCAGAAAAATTACTTGAACCGGTAATTACTCTACCATAGTCTCTGTCATTTTCGCCAAAGCGTAAAATATAAACTTTAGCATGGATATCTTTTGAAGGATATGCCCGGATTTCAAGTTTGCCGGATTGAAGAAATTCAATGAATTTTTTAACCCCAAGTTCAACATCGAAAGAATCTTCCGACTTTTCTAATTCATTAATTACATAAGATGAATATTTTTCCCGCGTATTCTGATTTGTTTCAAGACCGCTTGAAGAATTAAAATCTATTTGAGTTTGTACGCCAAAGGATGATTTAGATTCATCTATTATTTCAAATGTTTTACCGTCTGTGTTAAGTCCGACTAATATTCTAATCTTTTCAATTGGCTCAAAGGATTGATAAAGCCGGAAAAATCCACTTGTACGGAAGTAACCGACAATTATATCAAAATATCTTGTGTCTTTTAGAGTTATTAGGAAACGATCCAGAAGAGTGGAAGCAGGTTCATTGGTGAAGAAAGTTAAATCTGAATTCATAGAATAAAAAATGTTGAAATATTAAATAAAATAACCTCTTTACATTAGAGTATATTAAATAGAGAGATTTTAACTATTGCTTTAGAAACAATTTTTTTAATCCTAAAACCTTCTACATCATCAAGAAAACTATGAACATTTAGGATTAAAATATATCTAAAGTTATAGACACATTCTAATATTTTAATAAAAAAACGAATTGATTATTAATCCACTGTTTAGAGGGAATTATCGAGTTCATCAAATTTTGTAAATATGGATGGCGGATCATTGATGGTTCGCCGGCCGAATTCGCCGGATTTGAAAAAGAAGAGGATGATTGCCTTAGCTGCTAACATGAAGCGGTGATCATTTTCATGTCCTAGAGGTATTAACAAGTTGGAAAGTTCTTCAAAATATGCGGGGTCGTTTACGGGGAAATACATGAAGTTGTTAGAGTATAAGTTAGCGCTCAATAAATTTTACTACCTGCTCGCAGGTTAACGGGAAGTAACTAAAATTGAAGGAGCGTTAACAATGAAAACACAAAAGGAAAATGAAGTTCTAAAGAAACTTCATCAGATTGAAAAGCTTCTCGGGAAAAAGAAAAGCGATTTATTTAACTTCGTTCAAACTGCACAGTATTTAAGCATTTCACAGTCACATCTTTACAAGTTAACAAATCATAGAAAGATTCCGTTTCATAAACCCTCGGGGAAGTATCTTTATTTATTTAAGGGTGAGTTGGATTTGTGGATTGTGAATAATGAGGAGGAGAAGAAGCAGAAGACAGAAGTCAGGAGCCGTCACCGCAAGGCGGGATCCCTTCGGGAGAAGTCTTCACCGCATGGCGCGATCCCCTTGGGAGTAGTCAGCAGTCAGAATAAAAGCTCTAACGTATTAGTTCATCATTTATGTGCGGATGGAAATAGTAATTATGTTTTTTGTAAGAGTGAGGGAGTGAAGTTTACCAGGGATTATTTTTCCAAAAGATTCAAAAGTGCGTGTATAAAAGCCGGTATAGATAAATCAATTCATTTTCATTCATTAAGGCATTCGTTCGCTTCCAATTTTGATAATATAAATATCAGAGGAAGGGCTTATGAGTAGAATATTGTTAGACACTAATCTACTAATATACTCGATTGATAAGGATTCAATGTATTTTGCACTGCTGTCCAAAATAATTTTAGAATTTATAATAACCTGGTAAATTATTCGGGATTCTTATTTTATATAACACACTCCAGAACAATCCATCATATTTCATTCATATGCAATTGTCAGAACAAGTATCTAAGAGCCGCAAATTTACGACACTAAGGCCGATGACATTCTTTTGATAATGTTCTTCTATAAATTGATTATGTGTCGCTCCTCCGGAGCTTTGTTCTTTCTTTCCATCTTTTTCTACTGATATGTCACCGCTCTGCGGTTCTGACCGTTTGCGGCATTTAGAAACCGATGAATCGGTTAAAAGGTATTTTTTTCGTTTCTTTTCCCACGAATAAATTCGTGGGCTGCTATTATTCCTTTTAATAGATTTCTTACAAATGATCACTATTAATTTTAATATTAAATTAACACCTATGTGTAGGGATGTAATATAAATTTATTCTTTTTAATAAGGTTAATGCATAACCGGCAATTGCCGGCCACGATTTCGCATTCTGCATTTTTGAGATTTTTAGGTTATTCCTTCCATATCAGCAGCCTTGTTAACCCAAAGAAATTATTCCGGACAATTGACCAATTATAAATGATAAATTAGGAAAAAGAATCTATTTGATAAGAGTGGCGGACTTTTTTTTGCTAAAAAATACATTTAATTTTACTCAAGTTGACTGCTGGCTTTTATTTATGAATTAGAAACCGTTGAAACGGTTAATAAATATTGTTTTACATCAAGCTACCCACGACTTGAAGTCGTGGGCTGCTTGTTTCAAACAATATAAATCAGTCGTTTTAACGGCTTATCTTCAGCGGCGGTCGACTTGAGTAAATATTTAGATGAAATTTTTGTAGTAACAGTCTGAAATATTACAAAGTCAATACTATAATTACTAAAAAGCGGCTTAAATGAATACTATAGAGTTAATTAGAAAAAAGCGGGATGGCGATGTCCTTTCTAAAGACGAGATTAAATTTTTAATTTCAGCCTACACAAAAAATAAAATCCCCGACTATCAGTTTTCTTCCCTGCTGATGGCAATATACTTAAAAGGTATGAACGTCGAAGAAACTTCATCCCTTACCGAAGCGATGCTTTATAGCGGCAAAGTAATCAATCTCAATTTTCTAAAAGGAGAAAAAATTGATAAACATTCAACCGGAGGTGTCGGCGATAAAACTTCTTTAATCATTGCCCCCGTTGTTGCGGCTGCCGGTGTTTATGTCCCGATGATTTCCGGCAGAGGGCTTGGTCATACCGGCGGAACTTTAGACAAACTTGAGTCCATCCCTGGTTTTAGAACAAATTTATCTCTTTCGGAATATAAATCTGCGTTAAAAAAATGCGGAGCTGTTTTAATCGGACAAACAAAGGAAATTGCTCCGGCTGATAAGTTAATTTATTCTTTACGCGACGTAACCGGAACGGTGGAATCAATTCCGCTTATTACCGCAAGCATTATGAGCAAGAAATTAGCTGAAGGAATTGACGGGCTTGTTCTTGATATTAAAACCGGCAGCGGCGCTTTTATGCAAAAAGAAAAAGATGCAGTCAGGCTTGCTAATTCTTTAATCAATACGGCAAAATCTTTCGATAAAAAAGTTATCGGATTTATTACCGATATGAATCAACCGCTTGGCAATTACATCGGCAATTGGTTTGAAGTTTACGAATCAATAAAAATCCTGAAGGGTGAATCGTCCGGTAATTTACTCGAACTTAGTGCAATTCTGTCCGGTGCAATGATTTTTTTAGGTAAAAAGGCTTCGTCACTTAAAGAAGGAATTAATATTTCACAACAGTTAATTGCAAACGGTAAGGCATACGAAAAATTCTTAGAAATAATTGAAATTCAAGGAGGGGACGTTAGTTATATTGAAAAACCTGAGAAATATCCTAAATCTAAAATTGTTGAAAAGATTGTCTCCAAAGCAGACGGCTATTTGAGCGCTATCAACAACTTTGAAATCGGAATGGCAGCTCTTGAACTTGGCGCCGGTAGAATGACGAAGGAAGATAAAATAGACCCAAAAGCAGGTATAATCTTTTTTGCTAAGATAGGCGATTTCATCAAAAAGGGTGACATTTTGGCTGAACTTTATTCATCATCGCAAGTAAAAATTGAAAATGCAAAGAAAAAGATATACAGCAGCTTGACTCTGACATCTACTCCGGTAAAAAGACCGGCGCTTGTAAAAAAGATAATATATTAGCAGGTGGAATATTGGAGTTATGGAGTAGTGGAGTAGTGGAGTTATGGAGTAGTGGAGTAGTGGAGTTATGGAGTAGTGGAGTAGTGGAGTAGTGGAGTAGTGGAGTTATGGAGTAGTGGAGTAGTGGAATAATGGAGAAAATTATCATATTCCATTATTCCATTACTCCAACATTCCATTATTCCATTATTCCATCATTCCATCATTCCATTACTCCAAAGTGAAACCATGCGTAAGGTGAATTAGCAGATTGAATTATGACACAAACATTTGAATTTGTCTGTTTATGAAGGAAATTGAAAATCGCACATCTTTTTTGACCGACCGGTTAGTCATTTATATATTGTTTAATAATTGAAATATATTTACTTTTACTACTGATAGTTATTAAAGGTTTCTTATGAAAGCAATTATAGATTCGTTAAATCTACTTCTTCCGGTATTTTATCTCATTACGTTTGGATTTTACTTTTACGATTTTATGAAAACCGGGAAAAGGTTTGCAAACTCCAAGCGGTTATTCTTATTCTTAACTTTATTAATCCATTTTTGCTATCTGCTTTTTAGAACCATTTATTTTGATCATCCGCCAATCACAAATGTTTTTGAAATCTTTACTGTACTGGCTTTCGCAGTTGGATTCTCTTATTATATTTTGGAGCTTGTTACAGATATTCGTGGAACCGGTCCTTTTATTATAATCATCTCCATTTTCTTTCAGCTAATTTCGACTTCTTTTATACCCGACGTTTTTCAGGTAAAAGAAGTCTTACGTAACCACCTGCTAGGTGTTCATGTATTTAGCGCGCTCACCGGTTATTCGGCTTTTGCAATTTCTTGCGTTTACGGATTTCTATACTTAATACTCTACAAACAAATTAAACTTAACAAATTCGGTTTAATCTTCGACCGGCTTCCAAGCCTGGATGTCTTGGAAAGGTTAAGTTTCATTTCGGCAATAATAGGATTTTTCCTTTTGTCTATAGCCATTTTTATCGGGATAATCTGGCTGCCGAAAGCATTTCCAAAATTTTCATACATGGATCCGAAATTAATCGGTACTTTCTTGGTTTGGCTTTTGTATGGTCTTGGTATATTAAGTAAAGTCGTCGGAAAATGGCAGGGTAAGAAAGTTGTAATTTTCTCAATACTCGGCTTTGTAATCGCAATTCTCTCTACAATTATGTCGAATTTTTTAGCTCAAAGTTTTCATTCTTTTTATTAAAATAAAATGAACATAATAGCGATTTCCATAAACCATAATACTGCGCCGGTTGAAGTAAGAGAAGCAGTTTACTTAAACAACGAAGAGATTAAAAATCTTACGCACAGTATTAAGAATTCTTTATTCAGCGAGGGGCTGATTGTTACTACATGCAATAGGACGGAGATTTATGGAATTCCCGCCAATCAAAATTTAAGTCATCAAGAAATTCAAAATGCTTTACTCAACTTCAAATCAGTCACAGGCTTAAAACCGGAACATTTTCAATATTTCTCTTCCGCCAATGCAATAAAACATTTATTTAGTGTTGCAACCGGAATCGATTCACTTCTAATCGGCGATAACCAAATCTTCAAACAAGTAAAAGATTCATTTCAGGCAGCAGAAGATCTGAACTTCACCGGCTTTTTAATGAAGAGGATTTTTGATTCAACAGTTAAAGCAGGAAGGCGCGCAATTTCCGAGACGGGTATAAGCGAAGGCGCCGTTACGGTCAGCTACGCTGCTGTTCAACTGATTGAAAAAATATTCTCTAACCTAAGCAAGAAATCCGCTCTGGTTATTGGCGCCGGTGAGACAGGCGAAATTGCAGCCAAACACCTAAGAGAAAGAGGTATCGGCAATCTGACAATTACAAACCGGACTTATGAACGTGCCGGGAAACTTGCCGAAAATCTCTCCGCTAAAATTTTACCTTTCGAAAATTTCAAAGATTCGCTGTATGAGTTTGATATTGTACTAAGCGCAACTAGTTCCGACAGCCTTATCCTAACTAAAGCTGATGTACACTCCGCAATGAAAAAACGAAATTACAATTCACTTGTGTTGATGGATATCGCAATTCCGCGGGACATTGATCCTGAAACAAAAAACATTGATTATGTTTTTTACAATGATATTGATTCGCTCAACATTATTGTTCAGCAAAATCTAACCAAGCGAAAAGAGGAAATCCCTAAGGTTGAAAAAATAATTGAAGAAGAACTGAATTCCTTTTTAAGCTGGTTTAACTCTCTTGAAGTTGCACCGACTATAAAAAATCTACGCGATTATTTTGAAGCCATCCGGCTTGAAGAAGTCGAGAAAAACAAGAACAGATTTTCTTCCGAAGACCAGGAGAAGTTGGAAATAATCACTAAAAGAATCATAAATAAAATTCTTCATCACCCAACAGTTGAATTAAAGAAATATACCGAAAGAGGCGCTAACTCTGACGAGGCTGCTCAGAAAGTCAGCATAGTCCGGGAATTATTCGGAATGATTAAGGATGATGAAAAGGAAGACCAACGTGAAAAATAAGATTATCATCGGTTCCCGCGGAAGCGAATTAGCGCTATGGCAAGCTAATTTTGTTAAAAGAGAGTTACAGAAATATAACAAAAAGATCTCTGTTGAAATTAAAATTATTAAGACTACCGGGGACAAAATTCTTAACGTAGCCCTTTCCAAAATCGGCGACAAAAGTTTATTTACAAAGGAGCTTGAAGCCGCTCTTTTAAGCGGTCAAATTGATCTTGCTGTTCACAGTTTAAAAGATTTACAAACACAGATTCCTGAAGGACTAAAACTTGCGGCAGTTTCAAAACGCCACGCGGTTGAGGATGTTCTGATTGCAAAGAAAAAAGGCATCACCCTGCAAACATTAAAAGAGAATGCTGTAGTTGCAACCGGCTCGCTGCGAAGAAAAACTCAGCTTATGCATCTACGTCCGGATATTATAATGACAGAGCTTCGCGGAAATGTTCCTACAAGGATCGAAAAGTTTTTGAAATCGAATTGGGATGGAATAATCCTTGCCCGCGCCGGTGTTGAGAGGTTAAAGCTTAGCAAGCACATTTCTTCAATTATCACCACCGACGAAATGTTACCCGCAGTAGGACAGGGTGCGCTTGGTATAGAAATACGCGAAGAAAATAGATTCGTTGATGATGTTTTGAAATCGATTCACGACGAAGCGACTTATTTAGCCGTGCTAGCGGAGCGTTCTCTTTTAAGAACGCTGGAAGGCGGTTGCCAGGTACCGATCGGCGCTTTAGCTCAAGTAAAGTCTAACGGAATTTATCTGGATGCGTTGGTGGGTTCGCTTGACGGTACGATTACATTTAGAAAGAAAATTCGAGGACGAAAGAGTGACCCGGAAAAGCTCGGCAAAACTCTTGCTAAAGATTTACTAAAAGCCGGCGCAAAAAAAATATTAGATGAGATTTACTTGACAACCCGTCAAGCAAGCATTAATGAAAAGCAATAATGATCGCAGAAAAGAAACGAGATAGTAAAAAAAGTATCAAGCGGAAAAATATTATTGATTCTGCTTCTAATTTATTTTCTCGTAAAAGTTATCACGAAGTGATGATGGAAGACGTTGCTAGTATGTCAGGCATCGCGAAAGGGACTGTTTATACTTATTTTACTTCAAAGGAGGAGTTATATTTTTCTATCATGCAGCTGAGGATGGAAAAACTTACAACTTCATTAAAAGAAAAAATAAAAGATGAAACCAGCAGGGTTGATTCGCTTCATTCGTTTGTAATTCATCTGTATATGTTTATGATGAAGTACCGGGATTTTTTCTTAATGTACCGGAAAGAATCTCTTAATACAGAAAACGAGCTCTGTTCTGAATTGGTAACGCTTGAAAAGGAATTGAAAAATCTTTTAGCCGGGATTATTGAATTGGGTAAGTTGGAAAATCTTTTCAGAAATATTGAAACTGATTTTGCAGTTGATCTGATACTTGGGAGCGTATACGGGACTGTTCACCGGGGCATAGAAAATAATTCTCCGGAAGAAAAATTGATTACTGAAAGAGAAAAAGTCTTTGATTTTATAATGCATGGATTATTTTACAACTTTGAAAGCGTAAGTTCATTGCCTTTAAGAAATAAGACCATCGTCATTACGCGGGCAATTGAACAGTCGAAGGAATCATCCGAGACATTTAAACAACTTGGCGCAAACGTAATTATTTTCCCGACGCTTGATATTGTTCCGCCGGATAGCTGGAACCAATTTGATTCGATAATTACGGGTAAAGCAAAAATAGATTTTATAATTTTCACTTCTGCGTATGCGGTAAAGATGTTTACCTCGAGATGCAATGACTTGAATGTAAAACTTGATTTCAGTAGAATTAAAATTGTAGCAGTTGGAAATAAAACCGCAGCAATTTGTGAAAGAAATAATATTCCTGTTCATATTATCCCGCAAAAATATAGCGCTAACGGTGTAATCAATGAACTTTCAAATTACGATCTCGAAAGCAAAGTAATCTTTATTCCTCGCTCTGCTATTGGTCGCGAAGAGCTTCCGGAAGAGCTTGAAAAGCTTGGAGCAATTATAAAAAGCGCTCCTGTTTATAATGTTTCTGTTCCTCCTCCTGAAGTTATTAAAGAAAATTTGGAGAAATTAAATCAAAGCAATCCGGATCTTTACATCTTTACAAGTCCTTCAACATTTGACAATTTCTTGAAGATATTGAAAATATCCGAACCGGCAAGTTACTTTGAAAAGTGCGATGTGGCTGCTATAGGACCATCAACTAAAACGGCAATTGAAAATAAGGGTGTTCATGTAAGAATTATTCCTGATGAATACACTATTGATGGTTTGGCTAAGGCAATTGTAGATTACTATAAGTAAAAATCAGTTAGTCAACTAAGGAGATAGATTTGAGCGAGTTAAAAAATGATTTGTTTTTGAGAGCTTGTAGAAAAGAGCCGGTCGAGAGAACTCCTATTTGGATTATGCGGCAGGCGGGTAGATATTTATCCGAATATAAAAAGGTCAGGGAAAAAGCTGATTTTATTACGATGTGCCAAACGCCTGAGCTTGCGGCGGAAGTTACAATTCAGCCGGTAGATGTTATCGGAGTTGATGCCGCTATTATTTTTTCTGATATTTTGGTGGTTCCCCAAGCAATGGGAATGGAGTTTCAGATGATCGAAAGCAAAGGTCCCGTTTTTCCGCATCCTATCAGAAATGAAGAAGACGCAAGAAATCTTAAAGATATTGATCCTGCAAAGGACTTAAAATATGTTCTCGATGCTGTTTCACTTGCAAAAAAAGAGCTTAACGGAAGAGTGCCATTAATTGGTTTTGCGGGTTCACCATGGACGCTTTTAACGTACATGGTTGAAGGAAAGGGTTCTAAGAATTTTTCTTATGTAAAAAAAATGGTCTATAATAATCCACAACTGGCTCATAGAATTTTAGATAAATTGGCAGTGGCTGTGGCTAAGTATCTCTCTGCAAAAATTGATGCAGGCGCTAATGCTGTTCAAATTTTTGATACCTGGGGGGGTATTCTTTCACCTACTGATTTCGAGGAGTTTTCTTTAAGATATATTACAAAAGTTATTTCGGAAATAAAAAGAAACCGTGAGCCGGTAATTGTTTTTTCTAAGGGTGTTCATCATAGCCTTGATAAGCTTTCTAACTCAGGCGCAGATGTTATCGGGTTGGACTGGACTATGAATCTAGGTGAGGTGAGAAAAAAGATCGGCGGTAAGGTCGCGCTGCAAGGGAACTTAGACCCCACTGTCCTCTATGCCGGCGAAAATAAAATTAGAGAAGAAGCTATTAAGGTTCTTGATTCTTATGGCGAAGGTAGCGGACATATCTTTAATCTGGGACACGGGATTCTTCCCGATGTCGATCCGGAAAAGGCGAAGGCGCTTGTTGACATTGTAAAAGAAGAAAGCAGGGCATTTCACCGCAAAGGCGCGGAGACGCAAAGGTTATGAATCGAGAAGAGTTGAATAGTCTAAGTAAGATTATTTTGGATGCTTCTATTGAGGTGCATAGAAATTTAGGTCCGGGTCTATTGGAAAGTGTATATGAAATTTGTCTTTGTAAAGAATTGACTTTGAGAAGATTAAGATTCCAAAGACAATCAGCGCTTCCAATAATTTATAAAAATGAAATTTTAGATGCTGAGTTTAGAATTGATATTTTAGTCGAAAATGAAATTATTATCGAATTGAAAGCAGTAGAAATATTGCTGCCGATTCATGAAGCTCAGATTTTAACTTATTTGAAGTTAGCAGATAAAAGACTTGGACTTTTAATTAATTTTAATGTTCCTAAATTGGTAGATGGATTTAAACGAAAAGTAAATAATTTTTGATCCTCTGCGTCTTAGCGTCTTTGCGGTGAAGGATTTATTTTCGGTGAAGAATTAAGGAGTTAATTATGTTTGAAATAGATTTAGCAAAAATAAAAAAGTACGATAAGCCGGGACCGCGCTACACAAGCTATCCAACGGCTCCTCATTTTAACGAAGGTTTTACTTACGAGAACTATCTCGATGAAGTAATAAAAACTAATTACGGCGCCGGGCTGCCCGACCTTTCGCTATATTTTCATTTACCGTTCTGCGATACTCTTTGTTATTTCTGCGGATGCAATATGATTATCACCCGCAACCGTGACCGCGTTAAAGAATATATCCGGTATTTGAAAAAAGAAATCGACATGATTAGAACTTATATTCTGCCCGATCGAAAAGTAACTCAGCTTCATTGGGGCGGCGGAACTCCGACACATTTACGCCCGGAAGAAATTGATGAAGTAGCTTCTTACATCAAATCTTCTTTCCCCGCAAACGGGACAAATGATTTTAAGGATGATTCAGAAAATGGTTGTGAGATTGATCCGCGCGATTTAACACGGGAGCATCTTGAAGCTTTAAGAAGAAACGGTTTTAACCGCATCAGCATGGGCGTTCAAGATTTTAATGATAAAGTACAAAAAGCCGTTAACCGTATTCAGCCGGAAGATATAACCCGGCAAACAGTAAAATGGGTAAGAGAGCTCGGGTTTAACAGCATTAATTTAGATTTAATGTATGGGCTTCCGTTTCAAACTATTGATTCTTTTTCCGACACGGTTGATAAAATAATTGATATTTCGCCGGATAGAATAGCCGTATTTAATTACGCTCATGTTCCGTGGGTTAAGAAACACATGGCTTTAATTCACCCGGAAGATCTTCCCCATCCGGAAGTGAAGCTTGAAATATTAAAAATGACTATTGAGAAATTAACCTCATCTGGATATGTTTTTATCGGTATGGATCACTTTGCAAAACCGGACGATGAATTAGCTATCGCCTTAAAAGAAAAAAAATTGTATAGAAATTTTCAAGGATACAGCACTCACGCCGGCAGCGATCTTTATGCTATGGGAATAACCGCTATTAGCCAGCTCCAGAATGTTTATGCTCAAAACTTCAAAACTGAAAAGGAGTATTTTAATTCGATTGATAATGAAAAATTGCCGGTTGCAAAAGGATATAGACTAAGCGATGACGACATTCTTCGCAGGGATGTTATTATGAAATTAATGTGCAATTTTGAGCTTGATTTTTCGGCAATAGAAAAACAATTCAATATTAACTTCAAAGAATATTTTGCATGGGGATTAAATAACTTAAAAGAGATGCAAAAAGATGAGTTGCTGCTTCTTGACGATAATAAAATTGAAGTAACACAAATGGGAAAATTATTGATCCGTAATATTGCTATGAACTTTGACGGCTATATAGAGCGGAAAGAGGATACCGCAAAATATTCGAGAACTGTTTAGAGCTATTTAACACAAAGGCACGGAGAAAAGAATGAATAAAAAAATCGTGATTCTCGGCGCCGGTATTTCCGGATTATCAACGGCGTACTTACTTGACAAAGACGGTTATGATGTAACCGTTTTGGAAAAGAAAAGCGAAGTCGGCGGTTCAATGGAAAGCATTTGGGAAGATGGCTATATGTTCGATCGCGGTCCGAACAGCGGGCTTGAAACTACGCCATTAATCGGAACGATGGTAGAAGAGCTTGGCTTGCAAGATCAACTTATGTACGCAAGCAAAGAAGGAAATAAAAGATACATTCTTCGCAACGACCATCTTCATGCTCTACCGATGGGCCCTATTGCGTTTATTAAGACAAAACTATTCTCACCTGCCGCAAAGTTACGGCTTTTTATTGAGCCGCTAATCGGAAAATCTAACGATGGCTATTATCAAAGTATCTCTGAGTTTGTTACCAGAAGATTAGGAAAAGAATTTTTAGATTATGCCATCAATCCGTTTGTAGCAGGAGTTTATGCGGGTAATCCGGAAGAGTTAAGCGTTAAGTCAGCATTCCCTAAGCTGTATGCGCTTGAAGAAGAATACGGCGGATTGATTGTCGGTACTATTAAAAGTATCCGGAAAAGAAAACAGCGTGCGGAGAAATCAAAACAAAGCGCGCGGATGTTTTCCTTTAAGGACGGTATGCAGATTCTTCCAAAAACAATTGCGGATAAGCTTGGCAAAAAAGTAATTACTTCTGCGGAGGTAATCTCTTTGCAAAAAAATGGAACGGGTTATTCAGTTATTTATAATCACGGAGAATCATCTCAAAGAATTGATTGCGATATTTTGGTTTCGACGTTACCGGCATATATTGGCGCTGATTTATTTAAGAAGTTCGATGATAAGTTATCCAAACATTTGTCTCAAATTTATTATCCGCCTGTGCTCGTGATGTTTTTAGGTTATAACGAAACGGATATTGCTCAGCCGCTTGATGGCTTTGGTTTTTTGGTTCCGGCAAAAGAAAAGAAATCTTTTCTTGGTGCGATTTGGAGTTCAGTAATATTTCAGAATAGGTCTGAGACCGGTAAGGCAGTATTTACCTTGTTTGTAGGCGGCGCACGGAATCCCGAAGTAGGAAATGTTGACAAGCAAGCGCTAATAAAAAAAGTTAAGGATGAATTTCATCAGCTTATGAAAATATCAGCGGAGCCGGTTTATGAGTCCTACAGGTATTGGTCAAAAGCAATACCGCAGTATAACCTTGGCTACATAGAACATGAAAATTATTTTGATGAATTTGAAAAGAAGAACCGGGGAATAATATTGGGGGGTAATTATAGGGGCGGAATTTCAGTAGGAGATTGTATTAAGAATTCCGAAATCCTATCAAACAGAATTAAATCTCTATAACCTTGGAATTGCATGAGCAAAACAAAGATCAAATATATTTGTTCCAGTTGCGGATACGAATCATTAAGGTGGATCGGTAAGTGTTCTGAGTGCGATAGTTGGAATTCATTCACCGAAGAGAAAGTGGAAACCTCAAAACATAAGACCGCTGCTTATAGCGGAAACGTGTCGGTCTCAAAGATAAATCAAATATCTGCAAGTGAAGATGAGCGGCTTAAAACGGACATAGAAGAATTTGACAGGGTACTTGGCGGCGGATTGATGCCCGGCTCGATTGTACTACTTGGCGGTGATCCCGGCATTGGCAAATCAACGCTTGCAATGCAGGCGGCATCGAACATCAAAGAAAAGGTTTTATATGTTACGGGTGAGGAATCTGAGAAACAAATTAAGATTAGAGCTACACGGTTAAAGATCAAATCAGATAATCTTTATGTACTTGCCGAAACAGATTTGTCCATGATAATATCGGCAATAAACAACTTGTCCCCATCGGTAGTAATAATTGATTCCATCCAGACAATGTACAGGAGCGAGCTTGAGAACTCGCCGGGCACAATTACGCAGATTCGAGAATGCACTGCTCTATTAATGCAAGAAGCAAAAAGGAATTTATTTAGCGTATTAATTATTGGGCATGTAACTAAGGATGGAATAATCGCGGGACCGAAAATTTTAGAACATATTGTCGATACGGTAATTCAATTTGAAGGGGAGTCTCATCATTCGTTTAGAATTTTGCGGGCACAAAAGAATAGATTCGGAAGCACAAATGAAATCGGTGTTTTTGAAATGCATGAAAACGGATTAACCGAAGTAAAGAACCCAAGCGAATTATTTTTAAGTGAAAGAGAAAAGGAATCTTCCGGTTCCGTAGTTACATCAACAATGGAAGGAACCCGTCCAATTCTGCTTGAAGTTCAAGCTCTTGTTACACCGTCTAATTACGGCAATCCGCAGCGTGTTGCTACCGGATTCGATTACAGGCGTTTGTCAATACTTCTTGCGGTACTTGAAAAACGAGCCGGCTACAGGTTATCCGCTACAAATGTTTTTTTGAATATGGCGGGCGGAGCAAAAATAAATGAGCCTGCAATTGATCTGTCAGTCTGCTGTTCGATTGCTTCAAGCCTACTTGACAAAATTGTAGACAATAACATTGTTGTAATAGGAGAAGTCGGGTTGGGCGGAGAAATTCGCAGTGTCGGAAACATTGAAAAAAGGATTCAAGAAGCAGAAAAATTGGGATTTAAGAAAGTCATCATTCCTAAAAATAATCTTAAGGGGCTTAAAGGCAGCAATTCAATTCAGATAATTGCCGTAGAGAATTTACCCGAAGCGGTTAATTTGATTTTTAGTTAAGCTTCGCACAAACCTTTGTTGTCAGATTTCTATCCAAAATAAATATTATATCTCACCATAAGAACGATTTACCTCTGGAGTAATGGAATGTTGGAGGATTGGAATGTTGGAATAATGGAGTAGTGGAGGATTGGAGTAGTTGGAGTAATGGAGTAATGGAGTAATGGAATAGATAGAAGTTAATAGATGAATCAAGTGCAAGACGAAGACGTTAGAAGGCTTGTTATAGTGCATTCAGAGTGTATTCACAGTGCATTCAGAGTGCATTCA
>JAJYSI010000265.1 GCA_021793635.1 Bacteroidota bacterium | reverse complement strand
TTAACGGGCATTCTCTTGTTGAACACAAAGGCGGATATGATCACTTTAGTTTTGATATTACGCCATATATTAATAAAACTGGTAAACAAGAAGTTATAGTGTCTGTTTGGGATCCGACTGATAAAGGATTTCAACCACGCGGAAAACAAGTACAAAATCCAGGGGGTATAATGTATACTTCTGTGACTGGAATATGGCAGACTGTTTGGATCGAACCAGTTCCGGAAATTTATATTGGAGGTATTAAGATTATCCCTAATATTGATAAAAGCATTGTGCAGGTTTCAGCTAATTGTGTAGATATGCCGCATACATATTTTCAATTGGAGGGGATAGTTTTTGATGGTGATAAAGAAGTATCTGAAGGTAAATGGTTAATCGGAGGGGCTGCCGATATTTCTGTCCCCCATGAAAAATTATGGTCGCCGGATTCTCCTTACTTATATGGTTTGAAAATAATTCTACGTAATAAAAAAGGAGAAATTTTAGATTCGGTGAGAAGTTATTTTGGCATGAGAAAGATATCCATAGGTAAAGATGCTGAAGGAATTGAACGAATAATGTTAAATAATAAATTTGTTTTTGAGTTGGGTGTGCTTGATCAGGGTTGGTGGCCTGATGGACTTTACACTGCCCCTTCCGATGAAGCCTTAAAATCCGATATTGAAATGATAAAAAAAATGGGATTTAATCTTGCCCGTAAGCATGTAAAAGTTGAACCTGAACGGTGGTATTACTGGTGTGATAAATTGGGGTTACTGGTGTGGCAGGATATGCCTAGCGGTGATTCTACCATAAGTCCAGGACAACCCGATATCCAAAGATCTAAAGAATCTGCAGATGATTTTACGGAAGAATTGACTCAAATGATTAATCAACATATTGATCACCCAAGCATAATAGTTTGGGTACCTTTTAATGAAGGCTGGGGAGAGTGGCGTGCAGTACGAGTCGCAAAATATATTAAGTTTCTTGACCCATCCAGATTAGTTGATCAATCAAGCGGATGGGTAGATCGTGGTGCTGGAGATATTCATGATATCCATGCCTATCCCGGTCCGGATATACCAAGATTAGAAAACACTCGCGCTGTTGCGCTTGGTGAATTCGGAGGACTGGGATATCCCATAAAAGGTCATACATGGAAAGAGGAAGATAATTGGGGATATGTTAACTTTAAAAACACATCAGAACTTCAGAATGCATACTCTAATCTTATTTATAAGTTGATGCTTCTTAAGAAAGAAGGTTTGTCTGCAGCAGTATATACACAGCTGACCGACGTGGAAGTGGAGGTAAACGGATTAATGACTTATGATAGAGATATTGTAAAAATGGGAGCGGATTTCCTTGCAAAGATAAATTCCGGATATTTACCTCCTGTCATTATTTATGGAAATTCGACTTTTCTCGATAAGCTGAAAGTTGAATTAAATGACCCATCAAACAAAGGTATTATCCGATATACACTAGACGGTTCGGAACCTTCCATCACATCAATGATCTACACAAAGCCATTAATTCTGAAACGGACTACAACAGTTAAATCAATAACTTTCTGGAGTGATGGTTCAGCGAGTTCGATCAGTGAAAAAGAGTTTCTAAAAATAAAACTTACTCAATCCATAAAGAAGGTTAAAAATCTTATTAAAGGATTAAATTATAATTATTATGAAAATAATGGAAACCGTTGGTCAACACTTCAAGATTTTAATAATCTTAAGCCTGTTGTTTCCGGGATAACAGAAAAAATTAATCTCAACTTGGCAAAGAGGGAAAGTGATTTCGAATTAACATTCAGCGGATTTATTGTCTCCAACTGGGATTGGGGGGCAAAAACCCTCGCCTTTAGGCGAAGACTTTAGTAGATTAGCTATATGGAGAATTATCGAAAAAGCAGTCATAGTGTCTATGACCTAAAATACCATATAGTATGGATAACGAAATATCGAAAGAAGGTAATTGTAGGTGCAGTAGCAGAAAGAGTACGCGAACTAGTACGAGAAATAAGCAAAGCAAATGATATAGAAATACTCAAAGGTCATGTATCGAAAGACCATGTTCATATCTTTGTATCGGCACCACCACATCTATCAGTAAGTAAAATAGTACAACTAATAAAAGGGAAAACATCCATAAAATTGCAACAGGAGTTCAAAAACATACAAAAGGAATTTTGGGGAAGACACGTGTGGGCTCGAGGCTACTTTGTAGCGAGTTCAGGGAACGTAACAGATGAGGTAATAATGCAATATATAGAAAATCAGGATGTTGAGAAAGAAGACGAAGATTTTCGGATAAGTGATTAGCCGAAGTCGGCTTTAGACGAACCTAAAGCTACCGGCTTACAGCCGGTAGTTGTTTACTTTAATAAAACAAAGTAGGGTATATACTTTTTATTTAAACTCGGATGATGGGTCAAACTTATATATTGGTGATACTTTACTAATTGATAATAATGGTGTCCATGGTATGATTGAAAAATCTGGAGAAATTGCTTTATCACGAGGATATTATCCGATTCGAATAACTTATTTCCAGGGGATAGGAGGAAGTGGGTTGAAAGTAGATATGAAAGCACCTGGTATGGAAAAGAACGAAATACCACAGAACTTATTATTTCATAAAAAAAGATAAAACTATATTAATTTTATTTCACGGGATTAGGAAATGGAAAGAATAAGCAAAATAAAATTTAATTTTATCACTCTTCTGACTTGTCCGGGGGAAATTTTTAAAAATTAAGTTGTAGTTTTTAAATAACTTACGGAGGTAAAAACAGCAATTTGTCGCACTAACAGGCTTACCCCCTCCTCCGAACTATGAAGTATTATATACGTAAAGTAAAGACCACCTCTGATAGTATTGCTGCGGTGCAAATAATAAAATATGAAAACCGTAAACGTGTAGTCGTCAAGCATATGGGCTTTACCCATAACAAAGATGAAGTCATTATATTCTGGAATAATGCTGAAAGATGGATTACCGAACAAACAAAACAAATTCCCTTGTTTACCCAACAAGAAGAACGTTTCATCTCGCTTGAGCAATTCGAATATTTAGGATTTCAGTATACATTTTTATATGAGACGTTATACAAGCTGCAAGCAAGATTGGGTTACACGTGTTTTGGAAACAAACTGCTTAACGATTTAATTACCATACACATTATCGAACCAGCTTCAAAATTACGCTCTCTTGAGCTATTGAAAACCTATTTTAACATAAAGTACCGGAGGCAAACTCTTTACCAAATGCTTCCGGAGCTGCTAAAATTGAAAAATAAGATAGAAGAGCTAACGATTAAATTTGCCGTCAAGAAATTTGATTTTGACTTTGCAATAGTGTTTTATGATGTAACCACATTATATTTTGAAACATTCAAAGCAGATGATTTTCGTAAGACTGGATTTTCTAAGGGCAATAAATCCAATCAACCACAAATTGTAGTTGGCTTGGTTGTTAACAAAGAAGGATTTCCAGTGGCTTATGAACTTTTTCCGGGAAACACATTTGAAGGACATACTCTTATTCCAATCATAAAGGACTTTAAGAAAAACACAACATAAAGAATTTAACGGTAGTAGCTGATGCTGCGATGATTAGCACTGATAATATTGATAACTTAAAAACAGCAGATAAATATGAAATGGACAAACAAATTGCTAAGGCTAAGGAAATACTTCAGAGTCCCGGAAAATCAAAGAAGGTAAAATTTATAAAAACCACAGAAGCAAAAAATGAATTGAACTCTGAGCTCATTAACAAAACAAATACCTTACTTGGCATTAAAGGTTATCATACTAATCTTGATGAAAAAACTTTCAGTAACGAACATGTTACTGAGCGTTATCATCAACTTTATAAAATCGAACAAGCATATAGAATATCAAAACATGATTTGAAGACTCGTCCTATTTTTCATTTTAAGGAAGACCCGATTAGACTTCACGTTCTAATTTGTTTCATGGCTTTATCTGTTCCAAAGTATATTGAAATAGAAACGAATATGTCAATACATGCTTTCCTTTTCATGTGATGATGATTCCTTAAATGAAATTTATTCGGCGGCAGTTCAAACATTCCGGCAAAATTCGGTTGATATTTTTGCCGACTGTCCTTCAAGAGAAAGAGGAGGATGGCTGTGCGACAGTTATTTTCCGCACAAGTTGCTCCGGAAGTTTCAGGTAACACTTTAGTTGAAAAAGATTTTCTAGAAAATTTTGCGCTTCCCGATTCCTTTCCGGATCTGCCTAAAGGAATACTTCCGGAATGTTATCCTGCCGACGTTATAGGCGGCGGTTTCATACCAAATTGGCCGCTTTGGTTAGTTCTCGAATTAAGTGATTATTATAAAAGGAGCCACGATGAAGGAATGATCCAACCGTATCACAAAAAAGTATATAATCTCTTAAATTATTTTAAGCATTTCGAAAATAAAGAAGGACTTTTGGAAAATCTTAACGGAACCGTTTTTATAAAATGGTCGAAAGCTAACGATTTTACGAAAGGCGTTAATTTCCCGACAAATATGCTGTGTGCCGCTGCTCTTGAGAAAGCAGGTAAATTTATACAATGAGAAAAAATTTATTTTAAAAGCTAAGAAAATTAGAAGATTAATCAGAAAAGAATCCTTCAACGGAAAATTTTTCGCTGATAATGCGATTAGAAAAAGCAATGGAGAATTAATGCGGACTTCTAATACATCCGAAACATGTCAATATTATGCTTTTTTCTTTAATTTAGCCGATCCCCGTATTTATCCTCAATTATGGAATAAAATTGTGCATGAGTTCGGACCGGAAAGAGATGATAAAATTATCTAGCCAAAAGTTTATAAATCTAATTTACTTGTCGGGATAATGTTGAGATTGGAATTGCTTGCGAGATATCATTATGAAAAGGAATTGTCATCCGAGATAAAAAAATATTTTTACGATATGGCCGCATCTACGGGTACTCTCTGGGAAAATACGTATGACAATAAAAGAGCCAGCTGTAATCACGGGTTCACCTCCTTCGTAGCCCATTTATTAAACTCAAATATTTTGGGAATCAGACAAATAGATAATCAAAACAAAAAAATCAAAATTGTCTTTTCCGATCTCTCACTTAAAAAGTGTAAGGGCGCTATTGCAGCCGGAGGGGAAAAAATATGTTTATGTTGGAAAAAAAATAAAAATATTATAGAATATACTCTAAAGCTACCAAATGGTTACAGTGCACAAATTATAAACCGTACAAAACTTAATCTCTTTAAAAATTAAGAAAGACGGTTTTAATCAGAAAAACAGCGCTTAAATAAGCTCCATTATAATTTTTAAATGATAATTTAATCTAATACAAAACCAAAGGAAGGCAATTACAAATGATGATAAATAGATTATTCATCGTCTTGGGCATCTCAT
>JAJYSI010000264.1 GCA_021793635.1 Bacteroidota bacterium | reverse complement strand
GCCTGCAGGTATTTCAGCTTCCTTAACAGCGGCTAAAAACAAACTACGTTTCTTAACTCTTGAACAAGATACCCTTGGAGGTACGATTTATAATTTCCCGCGCTCAAAAATAATTATGACCTCTCCTGTAGAGCTTCCTATGCATGGCAAATTGAAAATGAAAGAAACTTCCAAACCGGAACTTTTGGAAATTTGGCATTCAATCTTAAAAGAAAATAAAATATCTATAAATGAAAATGAAAAAGTTGAATCCATAGCAAAAATAAAAGATCGTTTCGAAGTTAAATCATCAAAGGGAATTTATACTTCCAAAGGAGTTATTATCGCTATTGGGCGAAGAGGATCGCCGTGTAAACTTGGCGTGCCGGGTGAGGAAAGAGAAAAAGTGGCATATCGCCTAATGGAACCCGAATTGATTTCTAATAAAAAAATCCTTGTTGTTGGCGGGGGTGATTCAGCTATCGAAGCTGCGCTTATGCTTTCTCAATCGGGTCAGAATATGGTTGGACTTTCTTACCGGAGTGACAGTTTTTCAAGAATTAAACCGAGGAACTTAGAAAATATTACCGAAGCATCTTTTCAAAAGAAAGTTGAAATAATCTTTAACTCAAATATAAAAGAAATTCTTGGGGATAAAGTCATTCTCGCATTTAATAATTCAGACAAGTTGCTGGAACTCGAGAATGATCTTGTTTACATCTTAGCGGGCGGATTGCTTCCGACAGATTTTCTACAGAAAACAGGAATCCATATTACTAAAAAATTCGGCGAAGCTATTTTAAAGCATGAAAATTAAAATAAAGACCATTAAAAATATTTTGTACGCATTTATGATTCTATTGTCATATTCATCTAAAATACATGCTCAAATTTCTCCCGGTAATTTAACCTTTGCTCATGCAAAGCTTGAAGGTTTAAGCAACTGTACGAAGTGTCATGTGATGGGGAAACAATTGGAGAACTCCCGCTGTCTTTCTTGTCATGCCGAAATAAAAACTATGATTGATGGAAACATAGGTTACCATTCAAGCTCTGACGTCAAGAACAAAAATTGTTGGGACTGCCACAGCGAACATCACGGAAGAAGCTTTAGAATAATAAATTTTTATCCCGATAAGTTCGATCATAATAAAGCGGGATTCAAACTGGATGGAAAACATTCGCAAATAAAATGCGAAGAGTGTCATCAAACAAATTTTATAACGAATTCTCTCTTCAAAAAAAGAAATGGAACCTACCTGGGGCTAAGTACCAACTGTGTCTCGTGCCATAAGGACGTTCATCAAAATACTCTTGGTAATAATTGCGCCTCCTGCCATAATACTGTAATGTTTAAACCTGCTGCTTTGTTTAATCATGAAACTGCAAAATTTAAACTATCCGGTGCACATACAAAAGTTGAGTGCGTTAAATGTCACATGAAAGAAACATTGAACGGAAAATCGTTTCAAAAATTTGCCGGACTACAATTCAGAAACTGTACCCCCTGTCATCAAGATGTTCATAAAGGACAATTTGGCGAAAATTGTGTTAGATGCCATAATGTCGAATCATTTAAAATTATGAACAAAAATACTTTTGATCACAGTAAGACTCGATTTCCGCTTGAAGGCGCTCACCAACGTGTTTCATGTGTAGATTGCCACGGGGAAAATTTACTCTCTAAACCAAAATTTGCAAAATGCACTGACTGCCATAAAGATGCTCACTTCGGCGAATTTACTGTTAATAATGTTGTAACCGACTGCAAAGAATGCCATGATATCTTCAGTTTTAAAACAACCCTATTTACTATTCGGGAACATAACAAAGCAAAACTCCCGTTAACGGGTGCGCATTTAGCCGTCTCTTGTCAATCGTGTCATTACAAAACAAACTTAAAACAATGGCGCTTTAGAAATATTGGAATTAAATGCATCGACTGTCATGAAAATGTTCACGGAACAGAATTAACCGAAAAGTTTATGCCCGATAATAGATGTGAATCGTGCCATGTTACCGATGATTGGAAGAAAATTCATTTTGATCACGATCTTACAAACTTCAAGTTGTCGGGTAAACATTCTTCTGTTTCTTGCAGGGATTGTCATGAAGAAAAAAATGAATCCGGGAAAATTTCTTTCAGATTTGCTTCACTTCATTTGAACTGCACTACATGCCATAACGATGTGCACTTCGGTCAATTTAATTCTAATAAAATTGCTAGTAAGCCTATATGCGAAAACTGTCATGGCTACAATAATTGGAAACCTATAAAATTTGATCATGAAAAATCTAATTTCCCATTGAAAGGTGCTCACGAAAAAGTATCATGTTCATCCTGTCATAAAAAAGTTACGGAGAATGGAAACGTTTTTATACAATATAAATTGAAAGACTTTAAATGCGCCTCTTGTCATGCATAATATTTTTGTTGATTAGTGCGGCGAGCATTTTTGCGCAATCGCCACACGGCAATTTACTTAAAATAGACTGCTCAAATTGCCATGAATCAACAAATTGGAAAAATATTCCAAAGAATATAAAGTTTGACCACAACACTGAAACATCTTTTAAACTTACCGGGCAGCATGTTTCTGTTAGTTGTCAATCATGTCATAAGAGTTTGGTGTTTTCCGATGTTAAAATTCAGTGCGAATCATGTCATAAGGATGTTCATCAAAACAGTGTTGGAACTAACTGCGTTCAATGCCATACAACAAATACATGGGTAGTTTTTAATATAATTCAGATGCATCAAAATAGCAGATTTCCTCTCATTGGAGTTCATTTAAATGTAGATTGCCAAAGCTGCCATTCGGGATATGCAAATTTATATTTTCCTGCTCAAAGCGTTTCCTGCTTTAGCTGTCATAAACAGCAATATTACGCAACTACTTCGCCCAATCATGTGCAAGCAAATTTTTCTACTGACTGCCAAACTTGTCATAGCATAGCTAATTTCACTTGGGGTAATACTAGTTTTAATCACAGTTTCTTCCCGCTAGTTGGAGGACATAATGTTCAGAATTGCTTTACTTGTCATGCGCCCGGAAGTAATTTTAAAGGCTTAACTACCGATTGCTATCCTTGCCATAAGCAGAATTATATTACTGCAAAAAATCCCGATCACGTTGCTGCAAAGTTCCCAACAACTTGCCAGGATTGCCATAATACTACAACATTTGCTCAAGCAACCTTTAATCATAACACTACGGGTTTCCCTTTAACTGGTGCACACGCTTCCGTTTCATGTCAGTCTTGCCACACAGCCGGATATACAAACACACCCACAGATTGTTATTCGTGCCATGCAACACAGTATAACAATACAACTGACCCGAACCATTTATCGCAAGGTTTTTCTCATGATTGTTCGCAGTGCCATACAACAACAAGTTTCGGCGATGCAAGTTTCAACCATAATAATACCGGTTTCCCATTGACCGGTGTACACACAACTGTTACATGTCAGGCTTGTCATAATTCAAATTATACAAACTTATCGCCTGCATGTTATGGCTGCCATCAACAAGATTATGCAGGAACAACTAATCCTGCTCACCAAACATCAGGTTTCCCGACAGATTGTTCTCAGTGCCATACCACTTCCGGGTGGACACCATCTACATTTAATCATACTACATATTTTCCACTGACAGGGGACCATAATATTTCAACATGCAATACATGTCATACGACCGCTTCCAATTTTGTAGCTTTCTCTTGTACAGCTACATGCCACAGTCAGGCTAGCGCTGATTCTCACCATTCCGGGGTTAGTGGCTATGTATATAGCCCGACTTCATGTTACGGATGTCATCCAACGGGCGGAGGAGATTAATATTCATGAACAATAATTTGAGAGAGATGTTTAAGTTAATTGTCCTTATGTTACTAATATCATACTCTCTTCTTGCGCATGATAGAAAAGTTAATAAAAAAGAGGGTAAGGTTTCTTTCATTACTTCTCAAAATATTTATCTGCAGTTCAAAAATACGGATGGTATCTCCGGTGGTGATACACTTTATTCTGAATATGGAAGAAAAATTATTCCTGTTATGGTAGTAAAGTATTTATCTTCACAATCAGTTGCTGGCGAGAAGGTCGGGGATACTAATGTAAAAGTCGGCGATATTATTTTCGCTCTTGTTGGTAAAGATGAGCCTGATATTACTCAAGTTATAAAAGCCGGAAGTGAAAAAGATACTAATCTTGTTCAGTCTACAAAAGCACAAACAGTTAAAGCAGACAAACTTACCGTTCCGGCAAACAGGAAATACTTTTATGGAAGCTTCAATGCCAATTCATTTTCCAACTATGCTAATTATCCAAACAGTGTCGGCATTCAAAGATGGAACTATTCGTTAAATATGCAAGCAGAAAATATCGGCGGAAGTTCGTTCTATTTTTCTAATTATATGAATCTCTCTTACATGAGCTCGGAATGGCGGGATGTTAAGGCAAATGTTTTTAATAATCTAAGAGTTTATGATTTATCCCTTGGATATAAAGTAAACGGCTTTAATGTTTGGCTGGGGCGACATATCAATAATAACATTTCAAGCGTTGGTCCCATTGATGGATTGCAAACAGAAAAATCTTTCGGAAATTTTGCGCTGGGTGGTGTTATTGGCTCGAGACCCGATTATTATAATCTTGGGTTAAACTCTCAGCTATTTGAGTACGGCGCATATTTGAATAGAAGCGATTCGGTTAACAGCGGAGTTATGCAAAGTACGCTTGCCATATTTCAACAAACAAACCACTTGCAAACCGATAGAAGATTCCTCTACTTCCAACATACCGATAATGCTTTTACGAATTTGTATTTTTTCCTCTCATCGGAAGTTGATCTATACAAGGAACAAAATAATGTTCAGCAAAGTGAGTTTTCCTTGACAAGTCTTTTCTTTAACGCTCAATATACGCCTGCAAGAATTATTTCTATTAATTTATCCTATGATGCAAGAAAAAACGTAATCTATTACCAGACATTCAAAAGTTTTTTGGATAGCTTGTTTACCAATGAAATGCGGCAAGGCTTGCAGCTCGGGTTTTTCTTAAGACCGGTTATGGGATTGTTCATTAACCTAAACGGAGGCTACAGCTATCAGAAAGGCGACATTAGAGCATCAAGAAACTTTAGTATTTCTATTTCCGAATCTGAGATACCGTTACTCGACATTACCGCGATAGTAAATTTTAACAGAGTCTACAACAATTTCCAGGATGGATCAATTTACGGCATTACACTTTATAAATATTTACCTTTCAATGTCTCAACTATTTCTATAGGTTTTTCAAACATAACTTATAATTTTGGGTATAATGCGAGCAAGTTTTTCCAAAAATCTATAAATGCACAAATTAATACAAGGATCCTTGGAACACTGTTTTTTAATTTCTATTATGAAGGAGATTTTACCGAGATC
>JAJYSI010000263.1 GCA_021793635.1 Bacteroidota bacterium | reverse complement strand
TTGAAAATTTGAATCTAATTAACTATTTTTGTGCCTTATGACCAAAAGATTTATCATCGCAATTGATGGTCCTGCCAGCTCCGGGAAAAGTACGTCTGCTATGCTCGTAGCGCAAAAGCTTGGATATCTGTACATTGACACAGGCGCAATGTACCGGGCAATAACACTTTTGGCAATTGAAAACAAGGTTCTTAATAATTCTGATGAAGTAATTGCTTTAGCAAACTCGTCCAAAATTGATCTAGTTTTTACCGCGGGAACAACAAAAGTATATCTTAATGAAAGAGATGTTACTGAAGATATCCGATCAAAGGAAGTAAATAAATTCGTTAGCCCTATAAGTAAAATCAGCGGCGTGAGAGAAGCACTGGTAAAAAAACAACGGATACTTGCCCAAAACAACAGCGGTATTGTAATGGAAGGAAGAGATATCGGAAGTGTAGTTTTCCCTGATGCAGATGTGAAAATTTTTCTAACCGCCTCAATTGAACAGAGAACCGAACGAAGAGTTAAAGAATACGATTCAAAAGGAATTAAGGTTTCATTAGAAGAAGTAAAATCAAACCTTGAAAGCAGAGACAAGATTGATTCTTCGCGAGAAAATAGTCCCTTGGTTAAAGCGCCGGATGCGTACGAAGTTGATACTTCGAAAGTCACAATAGAACAACAAGTTGAAATAATTTTAGAAAAAGTCCGGCAAACAGCTGGAAAAAGAATTACAGTTAAGAGTTAATATTATAGATTTTTTAGCCATCGTAATTAAAATATGTTAAATTAATTTTCTGTTAAATTGTTTTCAAGATGGCGAAAGCAAAATTAGCAGATGTAATTTCCGTTTAGGAGGATTAATGTCAGAAACCTCAAATGATGCAAAAAAATATTCAGCCACTATAAATGACTTTGAAAAGGCAAAGAAAAACTTCAATGATGAAGAATATTCCCAGGAAGAATTCTTAACATTAGCGAAGCTTTATACTGAGTCTTTCAAAGACGTAAAAGAAGGTGAATTAGTAAGAGGGAGAATCGTACGTATACAGGGAGATAATGTAATTTTGGACGTCGGGTTCAAATCTGAAGGCTCAATACCCAAAAACGAATTTCACGAATCTGAAGAGATAAAAATAGGCAAAGAAGTTGAAGTTGTTTTGGAAAGCGTAGAAGACCAAGAAGGTAATCTCGTTTTAAGTAAAATTAGAGCCGACTTTTTAAGGATCTGGGATAAGGTAGTTAGAGCCCACGAAACTGGAGAAATAATCCAAGGTAAAATTCTTAAAAGAATTAAAGGCGGCATGGTTGTAGACTTAATGGGAATGGAAGCATTTCTACCGGGATCGCAAATTGACATCCGTCCTATTCGAGATTTTGATGCCTTCGTTGGTCAAACAATGGACTTTAAGGTTGTGAAAGTAAATATTCCGACAGAAAATGTAGTTGTTTCGCATAAAGTATTGGTTGAAGAAGAAATTGCCGATCAACGTTTTTCAATATTAAACAGTCTTGAAAAAGGTCAGATACTTGAAGGAACGGTAAAAGCTATTACAGATTTCGGTGTATTCGTTGACCTTGGCGGAGTTGATGGTTTGATACACATTACAGATCTTAGCTGGGGAAGGATTAATCATCCAAATGAAGTAGTTAAACTTGATCAAACGATTAAAATTGTAGTAACAGATTTTGACGAAGAGAAGAAGAGAATTTCATTAAGTCTTAAAAAATTATTGCCACATCCATGGGAAGACATTGAGAGCAAATATAAAATTGGCGACAAAGTTTCCGGTCGCGTTGTATCTCTTACTGACTATGGAGCATTTATTGAGATTGAAAAAGGAATTGAGGGTTTGATTCACAATTCGGAAATGAGCTGGACACAGCACATCAAACATCCTTCTCAAGTTGTTGCAATGGGACAAGTTCTTGAAGCCGTTATTTTAAGTCTCGATAAAGATGAGAAGAAAATTTCACTCGGCATCAAACAAATGGAACCGGATCCATGGGAAACATTAATGCTGAAATATCCAGTTGGATCAAGACATTCAGGTATAGCCCGCAACCTAACAAACTTTGGCGTATTTGTAGAGCTTGAACCAGGTGTAGACGGTTTAGTCCATATTTCTGATCTTTCCTGGACAAAGAAAATTCGTCATCCCGGTGAAGTTGTGAAGAAAGGCGAAAAGCTAGAAGTATTAGTTCTTGGTGTAGATGTTGATCAAAGAAAAATCTCTTTGGGACATAAGCAAGTTGAAGACAATCCGTGGGCTAATTTTGAGAAACTTTTTTCAGTAGGAACAATTACTCAAGGTAAAGTTGTAAGAATTATTGAAAAAGGTTTAATTGCTGAATTGCCTCAGGATGTTGATGGTTTTGTTCCTGTAACTCAATTAGCAACAAACAAGATCAAAAACATTGCAAACCACTTCCCTATTGACGACATGATTCCTCTGAAAGTCATAGAGTTTGATAAGGAAAATAAAAAGATCGTATTAAGCGCAATAGCTGCTTTGAAAGATAAATCTGAAGAAGAAATAAGAGCTTATTTAGATAAGCATAAATTTGATCGCGTTGGAATCCAGGAAATTCAAAATGCAGACACCGGTTCAATAGACACGGCTGATTTTCCGATTTTCGAAGTTCCAGATGAAGGTCACTCATCTTCACATAATAAAAATAATTAACAGCTATCGGCGAAGTAAAATTAGAGCGGGAAAAATATTCCCGCTCTTTGATTTTTAAAATAGATATGCATAACAAAGTCGCATTACAAACCTTAGGATGTAAACTTAACTTTTCCGAGACCTCTACGATAGGAAATCAATTTGCAAATTTTGGTTTTGAGGTTGTAGATTTTAATGAGAAAGCAGACGTTTATCTTTTCAATACATGTTCAGTTACAGAGAACGCAGAGCGGGAATGCAGGCAACTTGTACGAAGAGCGCTTCGTCAAAATCCGGAGGCATTTATTATTGTCACAGGATGTTATGCACAGCTTCGTCCGGAAGAAATTGCTAAAATTGATGGTGTCGATGTAGTCCTCGGAAGTAAAGAAAAACTGAACTTATTTTTGCTTATAAATGATTTTGGGAAAAAAGATTTAGCATGCATTTTTGTTTCCCCCATACAAGATTTAAATGAATTTGGGAAAGCTCAATCAACTGACGCTGATGACAGAACCAGGGCTTATTTTAAGATTCAGGACGGATGTGATTACAAATGTACATTCTGCACAATTCCATTAGCCCGCGGTAAAAGCAGAAGCATGAAACCGGAAGAATTGATTTCTGAATTCAAACATTTAATTAAATCAGGATATAAAGAAATTATCCTTACCGGCGTAAATGTGGGTGATTACGGGACGGCTTACCAAACAAACTTATACAACCTTCTTCTTAAATTGATTGAAGTACCTGGAGATTTTAGAATTAGAATTAGCTCAATTGAGCCAAACTTACTATCGGATGAGATAATCAACCTTACATCGCAGAGTAATAAAATGTGCAAACATTTTCACATACCACTCCAAAGCGGCAGTTCAAAGATTTTGAGATTAATGCAGCGGCGATACAAAGTATCAGATTATCAAAATTTAATCGAGAAAATCAATAATAAAATTATCGATATAGGAATCGGAGTAGATATAATCACCGGTTTTCCGGGAGAAACTGAAAATGATTTTTTGGAAACCTATAATTTTCTTCGCGATTTACCAGTTTCATATTTACATGTTTTCACTTACTCTGAACGTCCAGATACTAAAGCAATCACGATGGATGGCGAAGTGAATGTGTTTGAAAGGAAGCGAAGAACAAATATGCTTAGAATATTAAGTGAAAAAAAGAAGCAAGAGTTTTATGGAAAGATGATCGGAAAGGAATTAGAAATTTTATTCGAAGCCGAAAATGACCACGGCACAATAAAAGGCTTTTCTTCCAACTATGTTCGTGTTTCCCACAAATTTGCTGCTTCATTGGTAAATGAGATCTCAAGAGTAGAAATTACAAACATAAAAGATGGTAATTTATGCGAAGGAAAAATAAAAGGCATTCAAAAATCAATTGAATTAATTGCTTGTTAATCATAAAATTGAAATTAAAAACATGAAAAAAATTCTTTTATTCGTTTTACTGTTTTCAGCAAATTATTTCCCACAAACACTTACTTCTACAAAGCAATTACTTTTAGAAAATTCAATCATAAAAAAACAACCGGATAGCGTACCGCGGCAAATATCATTTACTAGCTCTACCTACGGTAAAAAGAATGCAGGGCTGGCAATTTTACTATCGGCAATATTGCCCGGAATGGGAGAACTTTACGCAGATTCTTATTCCAGCGGAAAGTATTTTACAGTTGCAGACGGTGCACTATGGGGAATTTATTTTGGAATGAACACTTACGGCAGCTGGCTTCAAGACCGGTATAAAGCATATGCAGTTACAACAGGAGGGGTAAATGCACAGGGCAAAGGCGATTCTTACTATGCAACGATCGGGGATTATTCCAACATTGACCAATACAATAACACGCAGGTTTTATCCGGAACTTTCAATCAAATATATGGAGCACAATATTATTGGAATTGGCAAACAGACAACCAGCGAAAGACATACCGTAACATGTGGTATTCCAGCGAGCAAGCAAAAAACAATTTAAGATTTGTAGTGGGAGCATTAATATTAAACCGGATTGCAAGTGCAATTAATGCAGCCCGATTGGTTGCTTTGTTCAATAAAAGACAAGCGGATGAAACAAGCTGGAATTTCTCGGTTGATTTTGGTAATCCGACAGGGTTATCTTCAAATCTTAATTTCAATTTTCAAACAAGCTTTTAAATGAGAATTTTAATAGTAGAGGATGAAAAAAAAGTAGCTTCCTTTATAAAAAAAGGAATGGAGGAAGAATATTTTACAGCTGACATTGCATTAGACGGCAAAGAAGGCTTAAAGATGGCAACTTCAGAAGATTACGATGCAATAATAATGGATATAATGCTTCCGTTCATTGACGGTATTTCTCTTCTGAAAGAAATCAGGAAGAGAGAGATTATTACGCCGGTTTTAATGCTAACCGTAAAAGACAGTTTAAAAGACAAAGTAGAAGGATTGGATGCGGGAGCAGACGATTATCTTACAAAGCCTTTTGCATTTGAAGAATTAGTAGCAAGAATAAGAGCTTTATTAAGAAGACATGACTCATCGAAAACTCCGACGCTTCATGTTGGTGAGTTAGTTCTTGACTTGCAATCGCATAAAGTTTTAAGAGGCGAACAGGAAATTATTTTGACTCCGAAAGAATATGCTATTTTAGAATACCTGATGAGAAATTCAAACAAAGTAGTTTCAAGGACAAAGTTAATTGAACATGTATACGAATACCATTTTGATCCTGAAACAAATATTATAGATGTTTATATTAATAAAGTTCGCG
>JAJYSI010000262.1 GCA_021793635.1 Bacteroidota bacterium | reverse complement strand
TATGATGCAAGTATTTCCATCATGAACATCGATAGACCGGCACCAGCACTGAACCCGAACTTTGAAATGTCCTCAAGGTAATTGCTTTTACCGGTAGCAATCTTAAATTGATGAAGCTTCTGGAAATAAGCATAATCAGCCGAGACTTCAACGATTGGCATAAACAAAACAATATTCTGAACAAGCGGTTTAAAATAATATCTAATTCCGAGGCTTACCGGCAGCATGTCGGTTGAGTAATTTGAGTAGTCTGTTTCTTCATAAAAATCCTGCGAGCCGGGAAATTGGTCGAAGCCGATCTTTGCGAAAATAAAAAATGGGAGATATTCATCGTCGGTATAAGCTAATTCGACATTAAATCCGGAACCGAGGGCAGTTGAGTTAGCAAAATAATTTATGGGAAGCCGCGGACCTACACCGAATGCTATAAATACGCCGCGAGCTTTGTCTACGGGTCCTCTTTGAGCAAGTGCTATGCCTGATAAAAGTAAAATGACTAATAAAAGTTTCTTCATTATCTAAATTGAATTGACAATTAAAAATACGAAATTAAATCTTACCGGAAAATAATTACACCTTGCTGCTTTTCTTAAATGAAGAAAAATAAATTATCAGCATTGTTACAAGCAACTGGAATGGTAAAAGATACGAATGCAGATTTTTTGCTACGTCAAAGAATCCATCCCATGATTCATACTGCGAGGCAAACAGAATATGTATCATTGCCGTGGAGTCAGTGCCGAAGGCTAAAAGATTCAGCCAGAAAATTGTAAAAATGGTAATGGCAAGCCAGTAGATGTTCTGAAAATATTTTACAAGCAAACCGATTGACATCGAGGCTAACAATAAGGACACAAAATCTATAACATCAAATTTCGTTTTGTTGAAAGGAATAAACTCAAAAGAAAAAAGTAAAAAAGTTATTAGCGCCGTGTATACCGTATTGAGTTTTAGCGAAGGCTGAATAAGCAACAAAAATGCGGCGAACATTAAAAGTTGCGGCAAATTCCAGATGATATAAATTGGATAATCAACAATGGAAGACAATCCAAACTCATAAAAATAATCAGGGTCGCCTATTTCAATCTTCTTTAGAATGAAAAGTGCGGCAAGTAAAATAATCAGCGGTAAAAAAATCCAGCTAAGCGGCTGAATAGTTTTATTGTAAAGCGGATGAAGCAAAATCTGTTTCAGTTTTTCAAGATTTATATTCTTGAAAATTACAAGGAAGGGCAGAATTAGACTGATATGGAATCTGAAGCCAACTAAAATTATATAACTATCCAGTCCAAAATGCCGAAGTACTGTTCCGGCAAAGTTTGCTAAAATTAAAGCAAGTATAATTTGAGGGAGATGATTCTTTTCATCCAAGATATTTTATTCTCCGCTTTTTACCGAAGGATTTTTTATTTCCATCTTTTTCAAATCGGTACCGACACCATATTTATAAACAAGTCTGCCTCCGAGATATCCGGTTCTATAAACAAAAAAAGCACCTACGATTGACAGTATTACGAAAAGATATTTAACAGTACCTGTAAATTTCTTTTTAAGTACCACGTATGTACGCAAAACTAAGAGACCGGTAAAAAACCACATTACAAAAGTTGCATAGTCTGAGTGTTCTCCAATTGCTTTGAGAGGAATTGAAGCTCCCGCTTTGCTCAATGCTCGTGCGGCATCTTCGGCAGAATTGCCGGTGAGAACTGCGGCAAAGGCTCCCAGCACTCCTAAAAACAAAACGAGATGCGCTGCCTTTGAAAAAAACTCTTTCTTAAATATTGTTCCGATTATTTCAAGCAGGACATAAAGCAAAAATAATACAATCGGAAAATGTACTACTTGAGGATGAAACTGTGAAAGACTTTCCATTTAATTACCTTTTTATTAACCGCATAAAACAGAACCTCCGTTTACATTCAAGATTTCCCCGTTAATATGTCTTGCTAAATCGGATGCTAAAAACAATACCGGACCGGCTATATCTTCCGGCTTAGCTATTCTTTTAAGAGGAATTTCCTGCCGAACTTTTTCTTTATATTCTTTGTCTGAAAAAACTTCTTCTGACATCCCTGTTTCAACCCAGCCGGGAGCTACGCTGTTAACGGTGATGTTGTATTCACCAAGTTCGGCAGCAAGCGATTTTGTAAAAGATATTACGCCGCCTTTTGAAGCAGCATAATGCGAGTGAAAAGGCTCGCCTCTTTGTCCTGCAGTGGAAGTAATATTTATTATCCTGCCGAAACGATTTTTTTTCATTGCGGGAATAGAAAATTTTGTAAATAGAAATGCGGCTGTTAAATTTATTTTGATCGTCTCTTCCCACTCCTCTATCTTCATTTCGTCAGCCTTACCGAATTTCCAAATACCTGCGTTGTTTACAAGTATATCTATTTTGCCGAAATCAGAAATTACGTTGTCGACTAACTTTTCAATTTGAGTTAAGTTCAACAGATCAATTTTGTAAGATTTAATTTTTATTTTCGGAGAAAGTTCTTTTACTAATTGTTCGGCTGATTCATTATCTGTGTTAAATGTAAAGGCAACCTTTGCATTTGCCGCTGCAAATAACCTGACGCATGCTTCTCCGATACCGTTTGATCCGCCGGTAATTAAAGCCGCCTTTGAGTTTAGGTCAATCATAATTAATATTTTACTTTAAATAAAAATAATCCTTTTGCCGGGACCGCTTCACCGGCTGCTTCCCGGTTCGCTGAGTTAAGAACTTCTTCCAGAAAATTATTGCCTAAGTTTTCTTTTGATGCTTTAAGCAGTGTTCCGGTTATAGTTCTAACCATGCCGTGCAAAAATCTATCAGCTTCAATTTTAAAAATAACCAAGCCGTTAGTCTCCTTCCAGTGCGCATCGTAAATATTGCACGTTTTATTTTCAGGTTCTGTGCTCTTCCTTGCAAAAGATGTAAAATCTTTTCTCCCTAAAAATGTTTTGGTTAACTCGTTTAGCCTGCCGCAGTCAATATTGTTAGGATAAAAATATGAATACCTTTGATAAAAAGGAGACTTTAATTTCGAAATAAAATAGATGTAGCTTCTTTTCTTAGCATCGAACCTCGAATGAAAATCCGGCTCAGCTTTCTCCATTTCAATTATTGAAATATCTGCGGGAAGAATTGCGTTTAAGGAATGCTTGAACTTATAAAGATCAATTTCATTATCAGTACGGAAGTTTGCAGTCTGACCCAGTGCATGCACTCCGGCATCAGTCCTGCCGGAACCGATCAGGTTAACTTTTTCTTTTAAAAGAATTTCAAGTACGTCAGAAATTTTCTGCTGGATTGTCGGTGCATTTTTCTGAATCTGCCAGCCGGCATATTCCGTTCCGTCATATTGGATGATAAGTTTATAGTTGTTCAAAATGTAATTTATATTTTTTTAAAATCATCAAGACGAATTTAATGGAAATTTACATCTTTCTTTTTTTATTTTATCCACAGCATGTATGCGCCGAAAAAAATATTTTCATCCGGAAAATTATTGTAATCATTGCTATTGAGATCAAAATTTGTTAAGTATATGAAGGAGAATTTAAAAGTCTTATAGCTCAGACTTATAGTTCATTTATACTAGATGGATTTTTCAAATATAAAATGAATGGGATAAGAACGGAAACCAAAAGTTTACCTCGGGTTCTTCTTGTTGAAAATGATAAGCCTAGTGTTGATGTTACCAGATATTTTCTAAAAGAAATATGCTCGATAGACGTTGCTGAAAATGGCGAGACTGCTCTTGAACTGGTTAAGCAGAGCCGTTACTCACTAATTTTAATGGATATTAATTTAGGCAGGGGAATATCCGGGATAGAAGCCGCAAGACAAATTAAAAACAATAACAATTACTTGAACACCGCCATCGTCGCGCTTACAGCTTACGCTGGTCCTAACGATAAAGCAAACTTCCTGGCTTCCGGTTTAACACACTATCTTGCAAAGCCATTTAATAAGGCTGCGATTATCAATCTGGTTAAATCAATTTTAGACGGCGATGGAAGCAGTCATTAAAAAAGAAAATGCCTATTGTTTGTTGTTGCTCGCCGCAATACTTTTCGTGATATACATTTATAAGTTTTAAAAAAAGTAAAAGAAAATTTCCGTTAAAAAATTATGAACAAAAAGATAAACACTGCGCTGGTTGGATTTGGAATGTCCGGTGAATTTTTTCACGCACCTTTTCTTGATGCAAATCCTAATTTTAATTTGATGAAGATAGTTGAACGCCATAGTGAAAAATCAAAGCAATTGTATCCTTATGTTAAGGTTGTAAAAAGTTTTTCAGAAGTTCTTGTTGATAAAGAAATTGAACTGGTTATTATCAATACGCCCAATCATCTTCATTATGAAATGACAAAGCAGGCGCTGCTTGCCGGTAAAAATGTTGTAGTTGAAAAGCCATTCACAGCAAATTCTTCCGAAGCTGAAGAATTGATTGAGATATCCAAACAGCAGAAAAGAATTTTAACCGTCTTCCAAAACAGAAGATGGGACGGAGACTTTATGACCGTTAGAAAAATTATTGAAGACAAATTACTTGGCAAGCTTGTTGAGTTTGAATCCCACTTCGACAGGTTCAGAAATTTTATTAAGCCGAATACCTGGAAGGAAGAAATTCTACCCGGGACAGGGCTTCTGCACGATATCGGTCCTCATTTGATCGATCAAGTTGTATGCTTGTTTGGTAAACCGGATTCCATATTTGCCGATCTTCGAACAGAAAGACCGGGTGGAAGAATAATCGACTGCTTTGAGATAATTTTAAATTACAAAAATCTTAAAGTTACTTTGAAAAGTAATTTTCTTTCAAAGATTCCATTGCCGCGTTTTACTCTTCATGGCACGGAGGGATCATTTATAAAAAACGGACTCGATCCTCAAGAAGACAATTTAAAATTATATGGATTTAAAAATTCAGATGAGTGGGGAAGGGATCCGGAGGAATTATGGGGAATAATAGATACCAACGATAACGGAACTCTTATCAAAAAGAAAATTGCAACATTGCGGGGCGATTATCCGGCATTTTTTCAAAATCTTTATGAGGCTATTGCAGAAGGAAAAGATTTAGCAGTTAGACCCGAAGAAGCGCTGATAACAGCGCGTATAATTGATGCCTCGCTCCAAAGTAATAATGATAAAAGAGTAATTGAATTTTAGGAAAGGCAGATAGTATCTTAATGCCGTCAGAATTTCTGGGAATTGTTTTTAGTTTCTAAAAAAGCTTTAAGGAAATTAATCTGACCACGGATCTGTTTAAATATTAAGAAAGAAATAAAAATTAAAACGGGAACTCTTCTTTGTAATTAATTTTTTCTTCGATTTTTTTCTCTTCTTTCTTTTTGGCGATTTGATGGATTGGATTGCCTTCAACGTAAATTGCTTTGTAAGGTCTAACCGGGCAGGCAAATTCACATGCGCCGCATCCGATGCAATATTCATTCTGCACTTGCGGCAT
>JAJYSI010000261.1 GCA_021793635.1 Bacteroidota bacterium | reverse complement strand
ATTTTTCGTCTGTTTCGCTAATGTTGGTAGACAGTACAAATTGTTCCGTGCCGGACCTCATGAAATACGTTTCCTATTTTTCTATTATTTATGTAAAAGGACAGGCGCCGGAAAGACAGATCTATTCCGCCGTTATCGGATATGCAAATAATGAATATTTCTTAACGCATCAAAGAATATCTAACGGATCTGATAATACTAATCCAAAATATACCTTTCATTTTAATTTTACCTTTCAATCATTACTGAATAACAAATGGCATGCAGTATTTTATGACCAGGATACAACTAAAAATGTATCTTACAATTGTGAAAATGCGGACGAATTAATTTATCCAGTTCCGCTAAATGGTGCAACTAATTATACAGCGCCTTTTGTAGTCTTTGATTCTGATTCATTAAGTTCAGGTAAAGAAATTTTCTGGCAGAATTATATACTAAATCCAAGTACACTGACTAATATATCCCACGCGATTGGAGATAATTATGGTCCAAGAATAACTTTTTATAAACCCGGCGATACTCTTTACGTTGCCATTGTTTGGATACATGAAGAAAACGGCAAGCAGGATATCTGGATGGCAAAAGCACCTTTTAATCCGCTCACGGGGATTGAACCTATTCAAAATAAAATAAGTATTTTTCATCTCTATCAAAACTATCCCAACCCGTTCAATCCGAGCACAGTAATCAGCTATCAGCTTTCATCGCCCAGCCATGTTATTCTGAAAATATATGATATACTTGGAAGGGAAATAGAAACGCTGGTTAATAAAGAACAAGGTGCAGGAAATTACCGCGTGATGTTCAACGCACAACAAACTTCGGGCAACAAAGAATTAACAAGCGGTGTGTATTTTTATAAATTAAGTACAGGCAGTTATACCCAAGTCAAAAAGATGCTTCTGCTTAGGTAGCCATAACTCATTTTCTCTCTCCTTGCGAAATGGAGGTTGATGATAAGAAAAAGTTATTAATTTTAAATATAGGACAATAAGATAAATTGATTTCAAATTTACTTTTAAATCATTATTAGAATTTACAATATAAAAGAAGTTATTAATATAATATAGATTGTACTTGAAGAAATCAATTATGAAAAATTATATTTATAGCTTTACTGTAATAATATTACTTATTCTATTTTTATCCGCGAAAATATTTTCAAAAAATGAAATACTACATTCGGGCAAGGCGTCAACCGGCTTCCCATTTTTACTGCATAATAATAATAATGTTAATCAGCTTCCGATAAAATATCCGGGATTTATCGGCTTATATCTTAACGCTGACCAGGACATTTACGGCGGGTGGGGATGGAAGTCAAACCAATTACTTCAAACTGCTTTTGAGTTCGGAATAAATGCCGTCATTTGTCAGGCTTCATATCTCGGATATACATTTAAGGAAAGCATAGACAGCAATTGTACTGTGTGGAACTCAAATAAAATATACGGTCTGCTGCGTCCGCCTTCCGGTCAGGGGGCGCTTAATCAACCAGACGATACTTCTTTGTTTTATCCTTACAATTACAATGCATATCCCGGTATGATCCAGGCAGCGCACCGCTTCTCTCAGCTGTCAAAAATTTATCCGCAGATCCAGGGAATTATTATTGATGATTTTTTTATTAACTATCCGGACTCAATTTCATATAATGATTTGCAGGAGATAAAAGATGCTTTGCTTGGAAAAACTGTTGAGCCTAACGGGCTTGTAGACCATAACTCAAAAGCAACAACTCCCAACCTTAAATTATATGTTGTTCTATATGACCAGCAAATTAATGCAAAAGAATTGAGCAATGAACAATCCATTTCAAATTTAATTGACGGAGTTAATCTCTGGATGGGAGATCAGAATACTAATTATACTAATCTTGATAGTTATATAAATGATATCCACTCTAATCTGTATCCGGGAAAGAAAATCATTTTAGGCATTTACGTTTCTAAATGGGCATCGCCGGATGGAATTAAATATATGCTTCAAAGGTCTTTTGATCAATATGATAAGGGAAAGATTAGCGGCGTACTTTTATTTGCGGGAGTTTGGCTTACCGAGCCGAACATAACACAGGCAAGATGGGATTCGCTTGCAATTCCTCCGCTGCTTGATAGTTTATACTATCCGTATCTTGGAGAAGGAACAGGAAAAGTTTTGGATACCGGAGGAAATCCAATAGCCGGTGCACGTGTAACAATAGAGAGAATTATTAATGGCGATACAATTATAGCTGCTGAAAAATATACTGACAGCAATGGCAATTATACATTTGCCGGCTGGGCAGGAAAAGATAGTGCCGTTAACTATGAAGTAAATGTCCATGCGGCATTATATTCTCCAGTAGGAATAGTTGCACAGCTTCAGGATCAAAAAGATATTGCACTGCCTGTTATAACGCTTCAAACCGTATCGGCGGCGGACGCAGAGAAAGATAATGTACCTGCAAATTACAGCCTTAGTCAGAACTATCCTGATCCGTTCAATCCAAGCACAGCTATCAGCTATCAGCTATCAGCATTCAGCCACGTTACTTTAGCGGTTTACGATTTATTTGGAAGTGAAGTTGCTGAATTGGTTAATGAAGACCAGCAGGCAGGTACTTATAAAGTTGAATTCGATGCATCTAAGCTTTCGAGCGGAGTGTATTTCTATCAGCTAAAGGCAGTACCGCAAAATGGGGAAAGTGCTGGAGAATTTATTGAAACTAAAAAGCTTTTGCTGCTTAAATGATATAAAGGTATATGGTATAGGGTATAAAGTTGCAGAGCTTGTAATATTTATTATCCTTGCATACCAAATTCCTCGAAATGAAGCTGAAAAAAATATTAATCATTCTATCTGGGATATTCAGCATGACAAAAAAATGTGATAGCATCTCACAAAAACAAGTTAGCATCTTGATAAAATGAATTAGCATCTTAATAAAATGTGACAGCGCCTCAATAAAATAAGTTAGCATCTTAATAAAATGTATTAGCGCCTCACAAAAATGATTTTTAATAGTTAATTTTTTTGGGAGATAATATGGCTCATTGGCAAAAAGTACATATAATATTATTGCTATTTGTATTCATACCATTACCGATTGTAATGGCACAAATAAATCCAGTTTATAGTATTATGAAATCAAGGGGATGGACTCCCGCATTAGGTGAATCAAAAGTAAAACCGACTCCAGAACAAGTAATGAAGTCAAGTATACAGGCTATGGGGTATAGTAATTCTACAATTGCAGAACTGAAAAGAATTGGTGTTAATTTAATGACCATGATAAAATGGAATGATAAAAGATGGGCTGCACTTTCTGATTGTATTATTATTGGTAAGGTAACAAGAAAAGAATATCCGTCAGATTTTAGACCCTGGTATCATACTTTAGCTTATATTAAAGTAGAAAAGTTTATTAGGAATGATTTCAACCTGCCAATGAAGCAGATAAAAGTTTTAATTGTTTCCGGACCCACCGGTGAAGGGAATATTATTGCTACACGAGTCGGAGAAGATACATTAAAAACTGGGGAACATGTTTTACTTTTCTTAAATGCTGAAGGGTTAATTGAGTTTGCATCGCTTAATCATTTATGGAAATTATATAACCGGCTGATAAATGATTCGACGATATATTTTAGGATAGGGAAAAAATATGATATTCATTCAAATGAATTAGTCTGCCGTAATGAAAAAAGAAACTTGAAAGATGTTGAATCGGATATAGACTCTGTGTTGGCTATTATATCCAAGGATTCTAAAAAGAAATAATGCAAATTAATTACCGTTCGATTTTATTGAACGAATTAAAAAGAACAAAAATATATTAAGGCTTTAGTCACATAAGATAAGCAATGCGGCTAAAGCCAAGGGCAAAGAGGATGGAACAAGTTTCAAGAAGAAGAGGCATTTCGCATTGGCAAATCCTAATTCCTTTGCATATATTAGCCGGGTAAAAAATATTTATTTTACAAAGGAATGATTCATTGACAATATCGAAAACATTTTTCAATGTGTTTAATTATGGTTCGCTGTTTCTTGTGATATTGTTTATAATGTTGATTATTACACGCATTGCACCGGAAGAGTCATTCAATTATTTTGCATTTGTTACAATTTTACTTTTTGTATCTAGAATATTTTTAAGAATATTTTATTATAAACAGAATAGAAAAATAGATAACGGAGGCTGACTTCGAAACTGCGAAGAGAGTTAACGGCAAATTAAACGCTAAAGTGTTAATTCTGAACCAGAGTTACGAGCCGTTGACAGTCTGCAACATAAAGAAAGCGGTAATTTTAATTTACCTCGGTAAAGCCGAATTGGTGTTGAATGATAAGAGGAAGGAAGTCCGGGGTGTAACTACAGCAATTCCCTGGCCCAGCATAATAAGGCTAAACCACTTTATCAATGTACCCTACAAGAAAGTCGTACTAACACGTAAGAACATATTGAGGAGAGACTCATACAAATGCTCTTACTGCGGCAGGAGCGATTTACCCTTAACCATTGATCATGTTATACCAAAATCAAAAGGCGGAAGCGATTCTTGGGAAAACTTAGTCTGCGCCTGTACTTTCTGCAATAACAAGAAAGGCGACCGCACACCGGAAGAAGCAAAGATGATGCTCCTTAATCGTCCATTCAAGCCGAGTCATATAATGTTTATTAAGCATGTTGTCGGTAAGCTGGATGATAACTGGAAACCGTATTTGTACCTGTCGTAAGTTATGAAGGTATAGAGTATAAGTTTTAGAAGAGTTACGGTTAAAAAGCTAATTGTTTAATTGCCTAATTGTTGGATTGTCTAAATGAATTTATCAATTGAACATTAAGCCAGATCAAATTAAATTTCAAATCTTAAATTTTCATCTGAATTATCAAGATAATTAACGGTATTATTATTATTTTTCCGTTCGTTATTAAAAACAATATCTTACTTTATGCCGAAAAAAAGAATACTTAGCGGAATGAGACCTACAGGCAAGCTGCATATCGGTCACTATGTAGGCGCTCTTGAGAACTGGATTACGCTTCAAAATGAATATGAAAGCTATCATTTAATTGCAGATTACCACGTTTTAACCACAAGATTGGAAACCGGAGAAATTTATCAAGACTCAATTGATATGCTTATTGATTGGCTGGCGTGCGGTTTAGATCCGGTTAAAAGCCCGATGTTCCGTCAGTCGCAAATTAAGGAACATACCGAACTGCATTTAATTTTCAGCATGCTAATTACGGTTAACCGGCTTGAAAGAAATCCGACTTTAAAAGATCAAATACGCGATTTGAATATTGAACAGGTAATCTATGGTCATCTTGGTTATCCAGTGTTGCAGGCAGCGGACATTCTTTTATATAAAGGCAACGCTGTACCGGTTGGAGAAGACCAGGTACCTCATGTTGAAATATCAAGAGAGGTAGCGCGTAAATTTAATAACCAGTACGGCGAAGTATTTCCTGAGCCGGAG